>CALXQA010000041.1 GCA_944390335.1 uncultured Clostridia bacterium | reverse complement strand
AAGAAAAAAGGAGAACAAGAATGCTTAAAACCGTTGGGGCTGTATATATATATATATATATATCGTAAGATTTAATAAAAAAGAAAATATAAACATAGAAAGAATAAATAAAGCTATGTATTTTAGGAGAATCTAAAATATATGGCTTTTTAGCACCTAAAAAAGAATAAAAATATAAAAAGAGGAAATAAATATATGTAGATGTATAAAAAAGCAAGTAAAAATGCTTGCAAACAAAAGACTGGTATGATATAACGAATATAAATAAATATATACAAATGAAATACATAAAATTAGGAGGAAAGGATATAAAAATAAGTTTAAGAAACTAAAGAAACAAATAAAAGGAATAACATTAGTAGCATTAATTGTAACAGTAATAGTGCTTTTAATATTAGCAGGAGTAACAATATCATTCACTCTAGGAGAAGATGGAATATTTAAAAGAGCACAGGAAGGTATAGAGATTTATAAAAATGAAAGTATAAATGAAGAGAAAGAAATAGATAAAATTGTAAATTATATAGATGAATTTAACAATGAAAATAAGGTAGAAGATATATATAATACAGGAACTACAATAGAAGAAGCAAAACGACAAAATAAGTATTATCATAATACTACTATAATAAAAGATAAGAATTTAGAAAATGTTGTAATACCAGGAGGATTTAAGGTTTCCCAAGACTCAGAAGTTGAAGTAAATAAAGGAATTGTTATAGAGGATAAATTTCAAAATCAATTTGTATGGATTCCAGTTCAAAATTTAGGTAGAATGGTTATTAAAGAAAATGATTTAAGATTAAGTGGAACAGAAATAACTACTAATATATACACAAATATTAGAATATCAAGTAATGATACATTATATGAACCTAATAAGCCTGGACAAGTTGCTTCAAGAGAACCGGATATGTTAAGTGAGGAAGACTTTAAACAAGCAAACATAGAAAATATATTAGGAGACGGTAAAACAGCAGAAAATTTAGCACAAGAATTTGCAAGTGAATATGAAAATATGGTAAAAAGCATAGAAAAAAATAAAGGGTTTTATATTGGTAGATATGAACTAACAGGAAATTTAGATCAACCAACTGAAAAAGCAGGACAACCAATAAATGCAAATAGTGATAATAATTGGTATGAATTATATAAAGCATGTAAAAAAATTACCAGTACAGAATATGCACAATCAACTATGGTGTATGGATGTCAATGGGATGAAATATGTCAATGGCTTATAGATAGTGGTAGTATGACAGAACAGCAAGTTAATGAAGACTCAAAAGGTTTTGGAAACTATCTTTCAGAAGGAGGAAAATTAATAAATACTGGAAGTAATAACAATTGGAAGATAAATCAAATATATGATATGGCAGGTAACTATTGTGAATGGACACAAGAAGCATTTAGCGGAACTAATAGAGTTGCAAGGGGGGAACTTATGCAGTAGAAGGAAATATTTCTCCAATATCCGATAGATTTGGAAATACATCATCAGTACCAGAATCAGCTAATATTACTACAAGAGCAAGTATATATATAAAGTAAATAAAAATAAGTAATATAAAAAAGCTATATGTTTTGGAGAGAATTTATATATAATTGTAAAGCTAATATGTAAAAAATAAAGGTATTATATATGTATATATAAATAAAAAAAGATGGTACCTTTTAAAAATTGGTACCACTCTTTTTTGGGTATAAACTTAATTATTTTGTTTCTTTGTTTTCTTTATTTTCCTTCTTCTCATTTAGCATTTCAGCAGCAGCTCCTAATGAACTTAAAGCAGAAGTAGCCTCAAATGGTATAAATACTTTGTTAGCTTCTCCATTAGCTACATCTTTTAAAGCTTCTAAAGATTTTAGTTGAACTAATTTATCATCTGGGTTAGCTTTCATCATAGCACCATATACAAGTTTAACTTCATCAGCTTTAGCCTCAGCAACTTTTCTGATAGCTTCTGCTTCACCAGCTGCTCTTCTTATTTTAGCTTCCTTATCAGCTTCAGCTTGAAGAATTTCAGCTTCTTTCTCACCTTGAGCTTTTAAAACAGCAGCTTGTCTTTCACCTTCAGCTTGAAGGATAGAAGCCCTTTTGTTTCTTTCAGCATTCATTTGCTTTTCCATTGCATCACGGATATCTGGTGGTGGAGTAATGTTTTGAATTTCAACTCTATCAACCTTACATCCCCATCTATCAGTAGCTTCATCAAGAATAGCCCTTAACTTATCATTAATTAGATCTCTAGAAGTAAAAGTAGAATCTAAATCCATTTTACCAACTATATCACGAATAGTTGTAATAGAAAGATACTCAATACCCTTTTTCAAACTTTGAATTTCATAAACAGCTTTAGCAGGTTCTAAAATTCTGTAAAACACAACTGTATCTATAGTAATTGTAACATTATCTTTAGTAATAACATCTTGAGGTGGAACATCCATTGTTTGTTGTTTTAAACTAACTATGCTACGCACATGGTCAACAAAAGGAATAATAAAAGTAAGACCGGCATCAGCTATTTTATGAAATTTACCAAGTCTTTCAATAATATATACCTCAGATTGTCTAACGATTTTAATACCTAAAACTGCTAGTATTAATAATATAACTAATAGTATAATTAAAATCCACATAAAAACCTCCATAAAAAATAATACTACATTAATTATATCACAAATATTACAAAAAATAAAGGCTTTTGCTATTGAAAGTCTAAGATTTTAAGGTTATAATATGAAAAAAGAATAAAATAATACTAAGTAAAGAGGAAAATAATGAAAAAATACATACTAAGAGTAATACTTTTAATAATTATATTACTAATATCAAGTGTTATATTTGGATTTTCATCACAAGATGGAGAAAAATCAGGAGGACTAAGTAAAAAAGTAGTATTAATAATTGCAGATATTTTTAATATAGAAAATGAAAATATAGAACAATTTATAAAAAACGGAGAGCCAATAGTAAGAAAACTTGCTCACTTTGGAATATATACTGTATTAGGAATAGCATCAATGTCATTTATGGCAACTTTTAATATCTCAAAAATAAGACAAGCAATAATTACAATAATATGGGGTATAATATATGCATCAACTGATGAATTCCATCAAACATTTATAGCAGGAAGAAATGGAAGTGTATTAGATGTATTATTAGATACATCAGGGGTTATTTTTGGAGTAGTAATTGTATCATGTATGATTTACATATATAATAAAAAAATAAAATCTAAAAATAAAGTTGAAGATTCACATTAAGAAAAAATATAAAAGTAAACTTTAAATAAAACAAAGGAGAATAAATAATGAAAGTTAAGAAAAATAATGCTAAAAAAATAGGCCAAAAAGGTATAACACTATTATCATTAGCCATTACAATCTCAGTAATGATAATTTTAGCAGGAGTCATAATGTCAGTAGAATCATCTGATACAAATAACTTATTAGAACTAGCAGAAGCACATAAAGAGCAAGTAGAAAAAAATGCATTAGAAGAAGAAATAAAAACATATTTAGCAGAAAATCCACCAAGTAACTATACAGAATTAATAGGAAAACTAACAAGGTATGGAAGAGTGGAAAATAGAGAAAATGCACAAAGTGCCATATTAATAACAGATAAAGGTAATTATTCAATATATGTTAAAGATATATGGAATATAATTTTTAATTGAAAATACTAAAAGAAAAAACAAATATTACAAAAATATTACAAAAATATTAAAAATAAGTAATAATAAAAATAAATATTGTGAAAGTATAAGCAATGAGATAAAATAAATAGGTATATTAATGAAATGATATTAAGGAGGAATTAGCGATGGCAACAATGAATCCATTGGAAAGAAAAGCACGTAACTCTTTTATAAAAGGATTAGTTATAGCTGGAATAATAGGAATAATAGGAATAACAGTACTTATTATACAATTACTTAATATGCAAGGAGAAGAAAAAGCAAGAATAGAAGCACAAAAAGACGTACTTGTACTTAATCAGCCAGTAGTATCAGGTCAGACATTAACACTAGACATGTTTAAAACAATAAAAGCAGATGCAGATGTAACACCTGCTAATGCACTAACAAGCATAAGCTTTAATAACATGTCAGCAGATGGAAATGGAAATCCTATAGATGTTGTAGCTAAAATAGATATACAAGCAAATACAATGCTTACAGACAATATGATTGCAGCATCAGATGAATTAAATACAAATGATGTAAGAAAACAAGAATTTAATGTTATATCATTACCAGCAAACTTAGAAACAGATGAAACAGTAGATATAAGATTTAGGTTACCAGATGGAACAGATTATATAGTAATATCAAAAAAGAAAGTTACAGTACTAGACGATACAGGAGTGCCATCATTAACAACAATATATTTAAATCTTACAGAAGAAGAAATACTATTAATGAGTAATGTAATAGTAGAAGCATATCAAATACCAGGAAGTAAACTATATGCTACAAGATATGTAGAACCAGGACTTCAAGAAAAAGCAATAACAAACTATGTACCAAATGGAGATGTACAAAACTTAATAGCAGCAGATCCAAATGTAGTACAAGAAGCAAAGCAAGAATTAGCAAATAGAATGACACAATATGGAAATAATAGAACAAATGTAAATGATATGCTAGGAGCAATAGATGTAGATGACAGAAATTCAGCAGTAGAAACAGGAGTACAAGATGAAATAAGTAGCGGTCAAGAAGAAAGACAGACATATTTAGATGCTTTGGGCGGCTAAAGAAAGGAAAAGTTGTTTTGGAACAAATAGGATTTATAGGAGTAAATGATAAAAAAGATTTATTATTAAATATAGCAAAAACAATGACCAAACTTAATAAAACAGTATTAATAGTTGATGCAACAATGATGCAAAGACTAAGATATATAGTACCAAGAATATCATCTACTCCTACTTATGTAAGTGAATATGATGGAGTAGATGTAGCAGTACGGTTTTATGAACCTTATGGGAATAGCTAATTATTTAGGAAAAAATCTTGATTATGATTATGTTTTCATTGATACAGATAATCCACAAACAATGGCATCATTCATGGTGCAAAATTCAAAGAAAAACTTCTTTTCAACATCATATGATGAATTTGAAGTACAAAGAAGTTTAGAAATATTATCAGTAATAAGAGGAAATATACAATTTATAAAATTAATAATGTCATCTGATATAAATAATAAACATGATGACTATTTAGACCATTTATTTGAAAGCTTTCCAATAACATGGAATGAAGAAAAAGTAATATTTCCTGATACAGATTTTGATAGAGGAATTACCCTTGCAAACCAACTATCTAAACAAATAACAATAAGAAAATACTCATCAACATATAAAGATAGTTTAGAATACTTAATATCTCTAATATTAGAAGGAGTAATAGAACAAGCTACAATAAGAAAAATGATAAGAAAAAAATAGAAAGGTAATAAAATGTCTATAATAACATTCATAAGTGAAGATGTAAAAGAAACAGGACAATCTTTATCTGTAGCAGCAATTGCAACTGCTATGGCTATTGAACATAACTACAAAATATTAGTGTTTTCTACAGACTTTTTAGATAAGACATTAGAAAGTTGTTTTTGGAATCTAAATAGTAGAAGAGGGCTATTTACAAATGCAAATGTAATGGATGTATCAAATGGATTAGAAGGTCTAGTAAGGACATTTGCAAGTAATAGAGCATCAAGTGACATTATAAGAAGTTATGCAAAGCCAGTATTAAAAGATAGATTAGACGTGCTTCAATCTTCAAAAACTACAGACTATAAAGAATATGTAAACATATCACAATACTTTTTTCAAATAGCAGATGTTGCAAATACATATTATGATATAGTACTTGTAGATTTAAGTAGAAAAATGCCAATAGAAAATAAAGAAAAAATATTAAATATATCAGATTTAGTTGTAGTAAATTTAAGACAGAATATGTCATCAGTAAATAAATTTATGGAATTAAAAACAGAAAAAGAATTTTATAGAAAAAATAATGTACTTTTAATGATGGGAAAATACAATCCAAACTCAAAATATTCAAGTAAAAATGTAGCAAGATTATTAAAAGAAAAAAATATTCCATTCACAATTCCATATAATATTCTATTTGCAGATGATTGCTCAGAAGGAAAAGTAATTGATTACTTTTTAAGAATGCAAAAATTATTTGGAAATAAAGAATATGACAGTAAAGATACATTTTTTGTAAAAGAGCTAAGAAACTCTATTAGTATATTAGAATACAAAATGCAAGAAAGAAAAAATGGACTTATATAAAATAAGAAAGGAGCTAAATAATGTTTCTTAATTTTATTTTAATTATTGCAGTATTAGCAATAGGTGCAATGATTGTATTAAAGGTAATAAGAAAAAATAAAGATGCTAAAGTAGAAGAACAAGTAGTTGTTGATGATAAAACATATACTTTAGATATGATGATGAACTTTGTAAAAAAGAGGTTAGATGAAATAACTAAAGTTAATCTTTATGATTTAGGCCTTTCAGAAGAAGAACTAAAAAGAAGAAAAAGTAAGAAATATGAATTAAAAAAAGCATTAAAAGGTTGTACATATGGAGATGTAAATGATAAAAAATATGTAAAAGAAATTATATATGATTTACTATCTCAAGAATATGGTGTTGATGAAACAAACATATCTAAAGCAATTCCATTTGATGTACCATCACTATTAACACCTCAAGATAAGTTTGATATATTATTATATATGTATAAAAAAGATTATGGATTTGAAGCATTAACACAAATAATAAAAAAATATGACTTAGCAAGGCTAAAATATACATCAGGAGACACAAAACCTTCTTATGTTATAACACCAGAAGAGATAAATGAAATATATGAAAAAGAAAATTATACATTAACATATGATGATAAATTAAATGTAATAGTACAAAGGATATATCAAAAATACAAAGGATACAGTTCAATTGATGAAGTAAGGGATATGAATATAGATGGTATCTCTGGTGGTGTATCTGGTATGCCAGAGAGTTTTTTAAGCCAAGTTGCACAAACTGATTCAAGCTATTTATCACAAGTTATGGAACATAAAGTACCTAGAGCATGTGATAGTATATGGATATTCTTCCAAGGAAAATCAATAAGACTTGCATTTTTATCATTTGGTACAGAAGCAGAACTAAAAAGAGTATGCCAAAATATATATAAATATAATAACCCAGGACAATTATCAGATACAAATGGATATAAAATCAATGAAATGAAAGATGGTTCTCGTGTCGTTGTTGTAAGACCAAGTTTCTCAGAAACATGGGCATTCTTTGTAAGAAAGTTCGATGTAAAAAGGTCTACTTTGGAACAATGGTTTAAAGGAGAAGAAGGTAGTGATAAAACAATAGAACTACTTAAATATTTAGTAAAAGGAGCAAGAATTATTTCAATAACTGGTGAGCAGGGATGTGGTAAAACAACCATGCTTATGGGTATGATAGAAAATATATATGAAACAATGAATATCCGTGTACAGGAAACTGCATTCGAGCTTCACTTAAGAAAAATATATCCAACTAGAAATATACTTACATTTAGAGAAACAGACACAATTTCAGGACAGCAAGGTCTTGACGTTCAGAAAAAGACCGATGGTTCTGTTAATATAATCCGGAGAGGTTGCAACAGACCCAGTTGCATCTTGGATGATACAAGCAGCCCAAGTTGCATCTAAATTTACATTATTTACACACCACGCAAAAACATTTCCAAACTTAGTAACAGCACTTCGTAACTCAATGCTTAGAACGGGTGTATTTACAAATGAAAAAACAGCAGAAGAGCAAGTTGTTCAAGTACTTAACTTTGATATACACTTAACAAAAGACTTTAAAGGAAAAAGATATGTAGAAAGAATAACAGAATGTATACCAGTAGAAGATGTAAATGATTACACTTATGACCATAGAAAAGAAAAGACATTAGAAGGTAAGTTTGATAAATTTGTTGATAATACAACAAGATTTTTTACTAAACAAACAAACAAAGAATTATTTAAATATGTAAATATACTAGAATATCAAGATGGAAAATATGTAATAACAAATAAAATATCAGATACAAACTTAAATGAAATGATAATAAACATGGATGATACAGATGCAAAAGACTTTAAAAACTTTGTACAAGAAACATGGGGAGAAAAGATAAGTGTTAGAGGAGATATAGAAGAATAGTAGAGGAGGTGACTTTAAATGTCTAATGAAATGTTAATCATACTAATGGGAGTTGTAGCATTTCTATTTGTAGCAATAATAGCAGCATATCTTTTAATAAAGAAAAAGATGCAAAACTCAGATGTGGCAAGAATTGAAAGTTTAAGAAAAGCTACAAAGGAGAAATCATTTTCATCAGAAGTATTATATCAAAAATTATACATGAAATATTTAAAGTTCCCTTTAACTAGAAGATATTTACTTAAGATAAGAAGAAGGCTAGAAATAATAAATATAGATGATGAATTTTTAACAAGACTTCAAGCATCAAAAATAGTAACAAGAGCATTGCTAATTATAGTTCCAATTACAATTGCTGTTATAGCATTAACGCATACCAACCTTTTAATAATGATTATAATTTTAATATTTGAACTATTTATAATAGATACATTAGTAGATGGAATGGTTGATAAATTGGATAGTAATTTATTAAACCAGCAGATAGACTTCTTTGCAGCAATGAGACATTCATATCATGAAACAAACATGGTTGGTGAGGCTATTTATCAAACATCACAAGATGATGAACATGTTGAAATTTCAAGACAAGCTGAAAAAATATATAATATACTAAATTCAGAAGATCCAGAAACAGAACTTGAAAAATATTATGATGTAGCACCTAATAACTATTTAAAAGAATTTGCTGGAATATCATATTTAACACAAGAATTTGGTGATAGAAAAGTAGATGGAGTATCACTTTATCTAAAAAACTTAGATAATATTACACAAGAAATGCAAATGGAAATATTGAAAAGAGATAAACTTAATTATACATTCCAAAGTTTATCAGTAATAGCAATAATACCTATGATTATGCTAGAACCATTAAAAAGTTGGGCATTAAGCAATTTCTCATTTACACAATCATTCTATAATGGGAAACTTGGTATGATAGTACAGATTATTATACTTTTAGTTACATTTGTATGCTATATCTTAATTAGAAAATTAAAGGATAATGGTTCTGTAAGCATAAAATTAGAAAACAATCAGAATCCATGGCAAGCTAAATTATATAGAAAAAAAATTATAAAAAAATTCGTAGATTTGTTTATTCCTAAAGATGGAACAGCAGATAGAAGAAAAATAAAAAAAGCTTTAAAGGATGCAGCATCTAAGCAGAAAATAGAGTGGTTATACATAAATAGATTAGTTTTAACTGTTGTTGTATTTTTTGTATCAATTATAGTATTTTATATGCTACATAGAGTGCAGATAGACTATATATATACAACGCCAACTACAGACTATAACTTAATTGGTGAAATGGATGATAGAAGCTATAAAAAAGCAATGGAGACAACAGAAACGCATAATTATTTCCTAGATATGTTTAAAGGAAAATTAGATACAACAGAAGATGATATTAAAAAGGCAATGGAAAAATCAACATATTATAGAGACAGTGATGCAACAGTAATACAATCAAATGCGACACAAATATATGATAAATTAAAAACAGTAAATTCAGAATATCTTAAATGGTTTGAAATATTACTTGCAATGGTATTTGCAATGATAGGATATGTAGCACCAATGCTTATGCTTAAGTTCCAAGTTATTATTAGAAAAATGGCAATGGAAGATGAAGTTATGCAATATCAAACAATCATACTTATGCTTATGAGACTAGAAAGAGTCGATGTTGAAATGATATTAGAGTGGATGGAAAGATATGCAGATATATTTAAAGAGCCAATTGCAAGATGTTTAAATAACTATGAAAGTGGAGCTTGGGAAGCATTAGAGGAAATGAAAGAAGATATATCTTTTGGTCCTTTAATTAGAATAGTAGAAAGCCTTCAAACATCAGTAGAGAAAGTTCCAATAAGAGAAGCTTTTGATGAATTAGATACAGATAGAGAATATTATCAAGATAAGAGAAAAGAAGCAAATGATAGGCTTATATCTAAAAAAGGTATGATAGGAAGAGCAATAGGATTTACACCACTTGTAGGAATATTCGTAGGATATTTAGTTGTACCACTAGTTGTTATAGGATTAACAAGTATGACATCATCATTTGATACAATGACAACAATGAGTAATGCACAGTAAGCATCCTAAAAGGAAGGAAAATAAAATATGGAAAATGCAAGTAAAGCATTAATAATTGCAGGTGGAATGTTAATTGCTATGATGATTGTAGGATTACTTGTATTTGGATATAATCAAATAAGACAGTCAAGGCAGTCAAACGTCCAATCAGAAGAACTTCAGCAAATAGCAGAATTTAACCAAAAATTAGAATCATATAATAAAACAGCAGTAAGAGGATATCAAATGATTTCACTTGCAAACTTAGCACAAGATTTTAATAATAGATATTCAGAAGACTCAGGATATAAGCCAATTGATGTAATTGTAAAAATGCAAAAAAATGCAAGACTTCCAGGAGCTACTGATAATGAGTTATATTCTGGAAATAAGGACTACTATGATGTTATAAAATATGTAAGAGATATATATCCAACATTAAATGAAAATAGAAGTAACGAATTTAAACAATTATACTTTGAATGCACAAACGTAATATATGATGAAAATGCAAATGGAAGAATAACAAAAATGGAATTTAATCAAGTAAAAGTTTCATATTCAATTTAAACAATTTAAAAAGGAGGAAAGCTAATGGAAAATGCATCAAAAGCATTAATAATTGCTGGTGAAATACTAATAGGAATAGCAATACTTTCATTAGCTTCATATATATTTATACAGTTTGGAACATTCTCAAGTAATTTAAACACACAAATATCAGAAACATCAATAACACAGTTTAATGTACATTTTACAAACTATTCAGAAAAAGCAAATATAAGTGCTCAAGATGTAGCTTCTGTAATTAATTTTGCAAATAAAAGTAATACTGATTATGAAGCACAAAAAGGAGATGCATTTTTTGTAGATGTATGTATAGATGGAACAAGTGTATTAAATACAAATATAAATGAATTTTTGAAAAATAATCAAAATTTTTACTATTGTAATTTAAGAGGAATTAACAATAATAATATAGAAATAAAAGAAGAAGAAAATAAAGTAAGTATAAAAGCACAAGTAGATACTAGTGATATAGAATATAATGAAGAAACAGGGCAAGTATCAAAAATAAATTTTCATGTTATAAATAATAGTGCATATTCAAACGCGTTATTGTCAGGACTAAATGTTGAAATAATAAGACAATAACAAAATTGAAATTAGAATAATAAATTTTATTTTTATTAAAGGAAAAATAATAAATAATAATAAGTAAAAAATAAATTAATTAAAATAAATAAAAATAATAACAAAAAAACGTTGCATAAAAATTATACAAATGATATAATTTAAAAAGAGGAAAATACATGAAAAAATATATATTCTTAATTTTACTAGTTATAATTGCACTAACAAGTATTGGATATTTATATATTAGTTATACAAGTAATCAAAAAGAAGTACAAGCAAATAATAAAATATATGAAAATCTATATAATAAAGAAATAACAGGAACAGATTTTGCTACTATTATAAATAAAACAATTGATAATAATGAAAAAAATCAAGTAGAAAAAGAAGAAAATGGATATTTCATAGATAATGGAAAAAGTTCAGTAATAGTAGAAATAAAATTTAAAGATAGTGATGAAATTTTTAGAATAGAAGCAATAGATAAAAATGGAATAGAAAAGTTTATAAAGCTTTATGCAAACTTAAAATTTAAATGCACAAAAATAGAATATCATCAAAAAACACAATATGTAAGTTATATGTATTTTGAAGAAATATAAAAAAGTTATTAAATTTAGCCTAAATGGCTATAATATAAATAAAGTAAAAAATAAAATTTATAAAAATCAAAGGAGGAAATTTTTATGGAGAACGCATCAAAAGCATTAATTATAGCAGGTGCAATATTAATATCTATTTTAATAGTAGGATTAGGAGTTATTATTTATAACAATGTTTCAGGAATAGCAAATCAAGACACAATGTCTCAACAAGAAAGAGCTGCACATAATTCACCTTTTACTGCATATTTTGGAAACTCTATACAAGGAGCAAATGTAAGAGCTTTAATTACATCTGTTAATTCAAATAATCAATCAGCAAATGTAAATGATGAGAAAATAGGAAATTATATATATTTAGTAGATGCAGAAAATAATCCTGTAACATCTAGTAGTATAAGAACAGGAAGAACATATAATGTTAATTTACCAGAAAATGAAAATTATTCAGATGATGATGAAGCAGGAGATGCATACTGGAAAAATGGATATATTAAAACTATTGTTATTCAAGTAAATGGATAGGGATTTATATGGAAAATGCAGTAGATGCTTTAAAAATGTCTTTTGCTGTATTAGTATTTATAGCAGCATTATCTTTAGCCATGTATTCTTTTACAAGAGTTAGACAAACATCAGAAACAATTACTCAGCAATCAGACTCTAAAGAATATTATGACCAATTAAGACTAAATGAAACAGAAGGTGGAGTGCAAGCCAATAGTGCTTTAGCAGCATCAAGCAGAGAAGTTGGAGTTGAAACAGTAATTCCAACTTTATATAGATATTATAAAGAAAACTACACTGTTTTATTTTATAGAGGCATAGGATATAATAGTTCAAATGGTAATTTTGAAAAAATAGAACCATTAGTTTTATACTATACAGAATCAGATGATACATATATAAAAAATTCATCACTAATTGCACCAAATACCGGAGGAAGAGGAATCTATGGATTTGATACACAAGATGAACAATTAAGAAATGAGCCATGGAATGCAACAGAAGAAACAGGATATAAATTTGTACAAGCATTTATTAATGGAGTTAATACAGAAAGGTATTACACATCAAAAACAACAGCAAGTAGTTCACATAACCATATAAGTATAGATAGTATGTATGGACCATACTATATGATAAACTTTGGTGACAACTATTTAAAAGGACTAATAGGAAAAAAATATAAATTTATAGAAAGATACGGAGAATATAACTATAGCAATGTAGTAAGCACTCCAAACGAAGATGAAGAAGACTATGATTATGATATATCAACTGATATAACAGGCTCAGCAGATGTATTAGAAAATGGTGAAATAGTAGAAAATAATAAGGGAAGTACAAAAAGAGTTATACAATATATCTTAATTGATTAAAAGATATAAATAATAAAATTCATAATAAAAAAATAAGAAAGGAAGGCAGTTATGAGTGATACAGTAGTAACAGTAATAGCTATATTTTTAGCAGCAATACTAATGTTCATATTTCCACTAATGTCAACTGCTGATAGAACTGATGATATTACAAAACAAGCAATTGAAACAGCAACAACAGATTTTGTAGATGAAATCAGATCAACAGGAAGAATCACACAAGATAACTATGATAACTTTGTACAAACAATAAGTTCAACTGGAAACAGTTTTGAAGTAGAATTAGAAGTACAAGTATTAGATGATAACCCAGGAAAAAAAGTAACAGAAGCAGAAATGACAAAAGTAGGTGAGAACTACTATTATAGTCAATATACAACTCAAATATTGGATAAATTAAACTCAGATGGAGTTATGTATTTAAAAGAAGGAGATATTGTATCAGCAAATGTAAGAAATACAAATAGGACAATAGCTTCAATATTAAAAGATTTTATCTATCGTGTAACAGGTAATAATACATCTAGCATAACTGCAAGTCATACAGGAATAGTAAACGTAAATGGAAGATAAGCTAAATCAGATAAATGGGTAGATGAATATAAGTCTACCCCATTTTTTGATA
>CALXQA010000040.1 GCA_944390335.1 uncultured Clostridia bacterium | reverse complement strand
ATAATAACAGAAGATGGAATAGCAAAAGTAACAGACTTTGGAATAGCAAAAGCAGTATCAAACTCAACAATAACAGCTTTTGGAACAACAATAGGTTCAGTACATTACTTTTCACCAGAACAAGCAAAAGGTGGATTTACAGATGCTAAATCAGACCTATACTCACTTGGTGTAGTAATGTATGAAATGCTTACAGGAAAAGTACCATTTGATGCAGATACACCAGTATCAGTAGCCCTAAAACATATGCAAGAAGACCCAAAAGAGCCAATAGAAATAAATCCAGAAATACCAACAGCAGTAAATCAAATAGTAGTAAAAGCAATGCAAAAAGAACCAACAGCAAGATATCAAACTGCTACAGAAATGATACATGACTTAAGTAAAGCATTAAAAGACCCAGATGGAGACTTTGTTATAATAGAAAATAAAGATGGCGGATATACAAGAGTAATGCAAGCAATAAAAGAAGACGATGTAAAAGAAAACAAAAAAGAACGAGTAAAAACAAAAGGAGGATTCTTCAAAGAACATCCAAAAACAAAAATAGCACTAATAATATTAGGACTTATACTATTATTTGTTATAGTATTCCTAATAACAAAAATAGCAATAGATGGAGGAATAACTAAAAAAGTAGATATTCCAAACTTAGTAGGAAAAACTTTAGAAGAAGCACAAAACGAAGCAGAAGACCTAGACTTAAAACTAGAAATAGAAGAAATTGCAAGCAATGAAGTAGAAGAAGGAAAAATAATATCACAAGAACCAGAACCAGATTCAGGAAAAATAGAAGTAAAAACAAGTATAAAAATAAAAGTAAGCAAAGGTCCAGAAACAGCAGAACTACCTAAGTTAGAAGGGCTATCTATAGAAGATGCAAGAAAAACAGCAGAAGGATTAGGAATTACATTAAAAGAAGAAACAGAAAATAGTGACAAAGTTCAAGAAGGAATAGTCATAAGACAAGATACAGCAGTAGGGTCACTAGTAAAATCAGGAGACACAGTAACAGTACATGTAAGTGCAGGAGTAGAAAAAGTAAAAGTACCAACAGTATTAGGAATGGACGAAGGAACAGCAACAGCAACATTAAAAAATGCAGGATTAAATCCAAAAGTAAAATATGAAAGCAATGAAGAAAAAGAAGATGGAAAAGTAATATCACAAAGTATAGAAGAAAATACAGAAGCACCAAAAAATTCAGAAATAGAAATTGTAGTAAATAAAATAGTAAAAGAGCAAAAAACAATAAATGTAATAGTAGATGTAAAATCAATAGTAGGAAATACAAATAATAATAATACATCTAATGAAAATAATACTAATACAACAGAAACAAACCAAGAAGAAACAGTAAATGTTACAATATCTTTAGATGGAGTAGAACAAGACACAAGACAAGCAAAAGTAACAGAATCAAGCTTTAAAGCAAAAAGCTTTACACTAACAGGAACACATCAAATAACAGTAAAAGTAGGCTCATCATATACAAGAACAAGAGAAATAAACTTTGATGAATCAGCAAACAATAGACAAGTAATATTTGATAAAGACACAGTTAGTGATTAATATATAAAAAATAGGGTATTTACTATAAATAGTAGATACCCTTGCATTTATTAAATTGAGGAGAAATAATGGAAGGAATAATAATTCAAAATATATCCAATAGTTATAAAGTGGTAGATAAAGAAGATAAAATACATATATGCAGTGCAAGAGGAAAATTAAAACAAAAAGAATATTTACCAGTTGCAGGAGATATAGTCAATGTAGATGAAAAAACAAAAGCAATATGTGAAATAAAAGAAAGAAAAAACTATATAAAAAGACCAAAGATAGCCAATATTGATAAAATAGTATTTGTAGTATCAATGAAACATCCAAGTCCAGATTTACTTTTATTAGATAAACAATTAGCATTTGCAGAAAAATTAGGAGTAGAAAGTATAATAGTATTTAATAAATGCGATTTAGAAAATAAAGAAAATATAGAAAAAATCAAAGAAATATATTCAAAAATAGGGTATATAACAATAAAAATGGAAGCAAAAAACAATATAGGAATAGAAGAACTAAGAAAACACTTAAAAGATAATATAACAGTATTTTCAGGAAACTCAGGAGTAGGAAAATCCACAATAATAAACAACCTATTTAAAACAAATGTAACAGAAGAAGGAATGATAAGCCAAAAAAACAAAAAAGGAAAAAACACAACAACAGCAGTAACATTATATAAACTACAAAAAAATACATATATAGCAGATACACCTGGATTTTCAACATTTGATATAACAGAAATAGACTATAGAAACTTAGATAAAGAATTTAAAGAATTTCATAAATATATAAGTAAATGTAGATATGTAGGATGTAGCCACATATATGAAGACGAAAAAGAATGTAATGTAAAAAAAGCATTAAAAGAAAATAAAATAAATATATCAAGATATAATAATTATGTAAAAATATATGAAGAATTAAAAGAAAAATATAAAAGGAGATATAACTAATGGAAATATCAACATCAATTTTAAACGTAAAAAAAGAAAACATTATACAAACAATATATGATTTAGAAGTAGCAAAAACAGATTACTTTCATGTAGATGTAATGGATGGAAGATTCACAAAAAATGATACATCAGAAAAAATGAGATTATATGCAGAATACTTAAATCAAATAACAAATATCCCAATGGATGTACACTTAATGGTTACAAATATTAAAGAATATATAGATAGCTATAATATATTTAATCCTAACATAATAACATTTCACTTAGAAGCATGTAAGAGTGATGAAGAAGTAGAAAAATATATTGAATATATAAAAGAAAATAATTGTAAGGTAGGAATATCTATAAAACCAGAAACACCTGTAGAAAAAATATATAAATTTTTGCCAAAAATAAATTTAGTATTAATAATGACAGTAGAACCAGGAAGCGGAGGACAAAAATTTATAGAATATACAGAAAATAAAATCGTAAACTTAAAAAATAAAATAGAAGAATTAAAATTAGATACATTAATAGAAGTAGATGGAGGAATCAATTTAGAAACAAAAGAAATTGTAAAACAAGCTGGAGCAGATATAGCAGTTGTAGGAAGTGCAATAATTAACTCTAAAGACTTTAGATATACAATAAGTAAATTAAAAGAGTAAAATCAACCAAAAGGGACGTGTCTTTTTGGTTGAAATAATATTATATATAAATAATAATATTAAATAAGTTTTTTACAAATATTACTTATAGGGCAACTTTCACATTTAGGATTTCTAGCAGTACAAGTATTTCTACCATGCCATACTAAAAGATGATTTACATCATAATAATATTTTTTAGGAAATAACTTTAGTAAATCTTGCTCTATTTTTAATGGGTCAGACTCTTTAGAAAAACCAACCCTATTAGAAATCCTTTTAGCATGAGTATCAACAGCAATACCTTGAGGATTATGAAAAGCCTCTAGCATAATAACATTAGCACTCTTTCTACCAACACCAGGAATATTTATTAAATCTTCCATATTATCAGGAACTTCACCATTATACTTTTCAACTATCATCTTAGCAGCAGCCTTTAAATTCTTAGCCTTATTTTTATAAAAACCACAAGGATGAATTAACTCTTCTAAAGTAGATATATCCATATTATTAAAATCATAAACTGAAGGATATTTAGAAAAGATACTAGGAGTTGTTTTATTTACCCTTTCATCTGTACATTGTGCAGATAAAACAACAGAAACTAACATTTGAAAAGGAGTAGTAAAATCTAAACTACATTTAGCATCAGGATAATAATCTTTTAAAATCTCTATAATTTTTATTGCTTTTTCTTTATTCATCATTCATCATTTATCTCCTCATAAAATATATAATATTATTTATATCACAATTATGCATAATTTTCAACCATTGGGGACGGGCCTTTTTGGTTGAAATAGTATAATAGAAAACTTAAATAATTACCTATTTTAGTGGATATGTGAGTGATATAGAATTGAAAAAAATACAAAAAATGTAAATATTGACATAATAAAAAGATAAAGATATAATGATAAAAAAACAAGAAGGAAGATAAAACAAAATGCTTAAAACCGTTGTGGCTGTATATATATCGTAAGATTTAATAGAAAAGAAAATATAAACATAGAGAAAATAAATAAAGCTATGTATTTTAGAAGAAACTAAAATACATGGCTTTTTGATGTTTAAAAGAATGAGAAAAATATTAAAGAAAGAATAAAAAAAGTAAATATATAAGAAATAAAATTAAAAAGCAAAAGTAATTGTAAAAAATGAAAAGGAGGTACAAAAGTGAATAAGGTAAAAGAAAAAATAAGAGGAATAACACTGGTAGCACTAGTCGTAACAATAATAGTAATGTTAATATTATCAGGAGTAGCAATAAACTTAAGTATAGGGGAAGAAGGAATATTCAAAAAAGCAAAAGAAGCAGTAGAACTATATAAAAATGCAAGTGTAAATGAAAAAGAGCAAATAGAAGAATTAGCAGGAGAAATAGAAGAAAATATTGATTTAAGGATAAGTAATAAAGAAGAATTAGAAGGCTTTAGAGATAGAGTAAATAGTGGGGAGACATTTGAAGGAAGAGTAGTAAAAGTAGTAGCAGATATAGATTTAGAAAATGAAGAATGGCTTCCAATAGGAAATTATGTAGATAATAATGAATTAAAGTTTAAAGGAACCTTTGAAGGGGGAAATCATGAAATAAAAGGATTAAATATAAATGGTAATAAAGACTACCAAGGACTATTTGGAATGATAGAAGATGCAAAAGTGCAAAATGTAAGAATAACAAATGGAAATATAAAAGTAGGAAATTATGGAGGAGGAATATCAGGATATGGAATAAATAGTACAATAAAAAATTGCACAAATGGAGCAGAAATCTTATCATCAAAAGGATATACAGGAGGAATAATAGGAAAGATAGATGGAGAATCAGTAATAGATAGTTGTAATAATACGGCCAAAATAGAAAGTACAGGAACTTGTGGAGATGAATATGGAAACACTTTTTTAGGAGGAATAGTAGGAAATTCAGAAGCAGAAATAAATAATTGTAATAATAGTGGAGAAATAATATCAGTAGCATCAGCAGCAGGAGGTATAGTAGGCGGAGGATATAAAAATATAGTTAATTGTACAAATGAAGGAAATATAACCGTAAATGGAGTGAATACAGGAGAAGATTCTACCGTTGGTGGAATAATAGGAAATATGAAAAATGCATCTATATTATCATGTATAAATAAAGGAAAGATTACTTCAGAAGGAAGAAAAGCAGGAGGAATAGTGGGACAGATATATAGTGAAGATGAAAATAATGTAGTAACTATAGAAAAATCTCATAATGAAGGAGAAATAAGTTCGAATACAATATATGTAGGAGGAATAGCAGGTTATATATCTATTGTAAATATATTAAATTGTTATAATATAGCTAATATAGAAACAGAAGAAGGACAAATAGGCGGAATAGTAGGATATGCAGCGAGTACTAATTCTAAAATAGAGAATTGTTATAATATGGGAAGCATATATGGTAAATTTATAAAAGAAGAAAATTATAAAAATACAATAGCAGGAGGAATAGTAGGACATAATTATGGATTAATTAGTAAGTGCTATAACACAGGTTCTATAACCATAGAAAATTCACAAGCAGGAGGAATTGCAGGGAATAGTAATGGTATGATATCAGAGTGTTATAATAAAGGAAAGATTGAATCAACAGGATATAATATAAATGGAGATAGTGAAGTTGGAGGAATAGTAGGAAATGTTAATAATAACATAAATGCTTGCTATAATACTGGAGAAATAAAAGGTGAAGGTAGAATAATTGGAGGAATAGCTGGAAATACACAAACAGAAAATATAATACAAAATTGTTATACTACATTTTTGGTTGAAAAAAATCTTGATTTATTAAGAAGCTATATAGTAGGATGGAATCAAAATACTGATAACTCCCCACTAAACTGTTTTTATAAAGGAAACATAACAGAAGGAGAATCAAGATTAGAAGAAGATATGAAAACACAAGAATTTATAGACTTAATAGGAGGAAATACCTATTGGAAATTAGATACAGAAAACAAAAATGACGGTTTTGTAATATTAAATTGGCAATAATTCTCTAAAATACTTGACAAATGAACAAAAATAGTGTAAAGTATATATGCTTTACACTATTTAATTTTGAGGTGAAATATGGATAAACATGTAAAAGTAAGTATGTTGTGGCAAATATATGGTAAGCTTTTAACAAAAAAGCAATACAATGTTTTAAATGATTACTATAATAATGACTTATCATTATCAGAAATAGCAGAAAACAATAAAATCTCAAGACAAGGTGTAAGAGACATCTTAATGAAAGGAGAAGGAAAACTTTTCGAATACGAAGAAAAGCTAGCTATCATGAAAAAAACAGAATTACAAGAAGAACAAATACAGCTAATATTATCCCAATTAAGTGAGATAAAAGACAATTCATCAGACAAAAAAATTGAGAAAATATTAAATGAAGTACAAAAAGAACTTAGCGTTTTAGCATAAGAAAAGGAAGGAGACCTATATGGCTTTTGAAGGATTATCAGAAAAGCTTCAAGCTTTTACAAAAAAATTAAGAGGAAAAGCAAGAATAACAGAATCAGACTTAAATGAAATGTTAAGAGAAGTAAAGCTTGCATTATTAGAAGCTGATGTAAACTATAAAGTTGTAAAAGAATTTATAGCAAATATACATGATAAAGCATTAGGTACTGATGTATTAAAATCCTTAACTCCAGGACAACAAGTTGTAAAAATAGTAAAAGATGAACTTATAGAATTACTAGGAGGAACAGATAGTAAAATTGCATTTACACCAAATCCACCAACAATAATAATGCTTGTAGGACTTCAAGGATCTGGTAAAACTACAACAGCAGGAAAACTTGCTAACTTACTTAGAAAGCAAGGTAAAAAGCCTTTATTAGTTGCTTGTGATGTATATAGACCAGCAGCAATAAAACAACTAGAAGTAGTAGGAGCACAATTAAATATACCTGTATATAGCAATGAAGGAGAAAAAAATGTACTAAAAATTGCAAAACAAGCAAAGGAAATTGCAATAAGTAGATTAAACGATGTAGTAATACTAGATACTGCAGGAAGACTTCAAATAGACGAAGAATTAATGCAAGAATTAAAAGATATAAAAACTAATATAAAGCCACATGAAATATTACTTGTGGTAGACTCAATGACAGGACAAGAAGCAGTAAATATAGCAAGTAAATTTAATGAAGACTTAGGGATAGATGGAATAATACTTACAAAACTAGATGGAGACATGCGTGGTGGTGCTGCAATATCAGTAAAAAAAGTAACTGGAAAACCTATAAAATTTATAGGAACAGGTGAAAAACTAAATGAAATAGAAGAATTTCACCCAGATAGAATGGCATCAAGAATATTAGGAATGGGAGATGTCCTATCAATAATAGAACAAGCAGAAAATGCATTTGACTTAGAAGAAGCAGAAAAGCTAGAAAAAAAGCTAAGAAAAAACAAAGAATTAGACTTAAATGATTACCTAGCACAATTAAAACAAGTAAAAAAGATGGGTTCATTTTCATCAATACTAAAAATGATACCAGGAATGAGCAAATACAATATAAATGTAGATGATAAAGAATTTACAAGAATAGAAGCAATAATAAGTTCAATGACAAATGAAGAAAGAGAAAATCCAAAAATATTAAATGCATCAAGAAGAATAAGAATAGCAAAAGGAAGTGGAACAGAAGTTCAAGACATAAACAAATTCATGAAATCATTTGAACTAACACAAAGCATGATGAAAAAAATGAAAACAGGCTCAGTAGACCCAAGAATGAAGAAAATGATGAAAAACATGAACTTAGATAAGATGTCAGAAGAAGACTTAAAAGAATTAGAAAACAAACTAGGAAAGTAGACAATTAAATAGTTATTAAATTTTAAAATTTATATAGATATATCTTTTAGGGAGGTGAAAATATGGTAAAAATAAGATTACAAAGAGTAGGAGCAAAAAAAGCACCTTTTTATCACATCGTAGTTGCTGATTCAAGAGTATCTAGAGATGGAAAAATAATAGAACAAATAGGAACATATGACCCAATGACAAAACCATCAACAATAGTATTAGATAAAGAAAAAGCAGAAAAATGGATAAAAAATGGAGCAAAACCAACAGATACTGTAAAAGCTTTAATAGAAAAAGCAAAATAAGGAGAAATAAATGGAAGAAGTATTAAGAACCATATTAGATAATTTACTAGACAATAAGCAAGCAATAACAATAAAACATAGACAAGAAGATGGTAAAGATATCTATACAGTAAAAGTCGATCCTAAAGAAGAAGGAGTATTAATTGGTAGACAAGGAAGAATGGCTAAATCTATAAAAATACTAATAAAAGCATTAGGAGCAAAAGAAGGAAAAAGAGTAGAATTAGAACTTCCTTAATTCTTAGGAGGAAATATGCAAGATAAGTTTGAAATTGGTCAAATTGTAAATACATTTGGTATAAAAGGAGAAGTAAAAGTAAATCCGTATACAGATGATATAAATCAATTTAAAAAAACAAAAATTATATATATAAAAAATAAAGCTGTAGAAGTAGAAAGTGCAAAATTCCATAAAAATTTTGTTATATTAAAAATAAAAGGAATAGACACAATTAATGATGCAGAAATGTTAAGAAATGAAATGATATCTGTTACTAGAAGTAATAAAAAACTTCCACAAAACACATATTATATAGCAGACTTAATAGGCCTTAAAGTATATTCAGAGGAAAACAATGAGTATATAGGGAAAGTAAAAGATATATATAATACAGGAGCCAATGATATTTATGTTGTAGAAAATGAAGAATCCAAAGAGATATTATTACCTGCAATTAAAGAAGTAATAAAAAAAGTTGATTTAGAAAATAATAAAATAATAGTTCATATATTGAAAGGATTAATATAATGAAATTTACAGTCCTTACACTCTTTCCAGAGATGTTTGAAACTATAAACCATAGTATAATAGGAAGAGCAAGTAAGAATAAAAAAATAGAAATAAATCTTGTAAACATAAGGGACTTTTCAGATGACAAACATAAACATGTAGACGATACACCATATGGTGGTGGAGCAGGTATGGTCATAAGGCCAGATGTTGTATATAAAGCATATAAATCAGTAAAAAACAAAGAATCAAAATTAATATATCTATCACCAAAAGGAAGAAATTTAAATCAGGAAAAAGTAAAAGAACTTTCAAAAGAAAAAAATATAATACTTTTATGTGGACATTATGAAGGAATAGATCAAAGAGTTTTAGATGAAATTGTAGATGAAGAAATATCAATAGGAGAATATATCCTTACAGGAGGAGAACTACCAGCAATGGTACTTATAGATAGTATAAGTAGATATGTAGAAGGAGTATTAAATGAAGAATCAGTACAAGATGAATCATTTAGTAATAAATACTTAGAATATCCACAATATACTAGACCAGAAACATTTAATGGAAAAAAAGTACCAGAAATTTTACTATCAGGAAATCATAAGAAAATAGATGATTGGAGAAAAGAACAATCATTAATAGAGACATATAAAAAAAGGCCAGACATATTAAACAAAGAAGAAATAGAAATGGCTAAAGAATTAATTAATAAAAATATAATGAAAGGAGAAAATTAAATCATGGATATTATAAAATCAATAGAACATGAGCAATTAAAAAATAAAGTTCCAGATATTCGAATTGGTAATACTGTAAGAGTACACCAAAGAATAAAAGAAGGAAATAGACAAAGAATCCAAGTATTTGAAGGAATTGTTATAAAAAAGCAAAACGGTGGATTAAATGAAACATTCACAGTAAGAAGAGTAGCATATGGAGTAGGAGTAGAAAAAACATTTTTATTACATTCTCCATTAATAGAAAAAATAGAAACAGTAAGAATAGGTAGAGCTAGAAGAGCAAAACTATACTATTTAAGAGATAGAGTAGGAAAAGCTGCTAAGACAAAAGAAAATCTAGCTGCAAGAGTAGAGAATAAGGAAATTGTTCTTAAAGAAGAAATGCCTGCAGAAGAAGTAAAAGATGAAGTAAAAAAAGATGCAGAATAAAAATAAAATGAAATGATAGTTATAAAAATAATTGTCATTTCTTTTTTTCTTTACAAAAAAATAATTTAATATGTATAATAAAAATATATAAAAAATAAAGTAAGGAAAATAAAGAAAATGCTTGAAACCGTTGGGGCTGTATATATATATATATATATATCGTAAGTATACTAAAAAATAAAAGAATAAAAAATAAAAGAATAAAAAATAAAAGAATAAAAAATAAAAGAATAAAAAATAAAAGATGGAAAAGCTATGTATTTTAGTAAAACTAAAATATATAGCTTTTTGAACTTAAAATTTATTTGGAGGGAAAAGAAATGGAAAAACTTAAGAAAAGTATAAAAGGTATAACAATAATAAGCCTAGTAATAACAATAATAGTATTATTAATCCTTTCAGGAGTAGCTATAAACTTAAGCTTAGGACAAGAGGGAATATTTAAAAAAGCAAAAAATGCTACAGAAAAATATGCAAATGCAAGTAATAATGAAATTAAAGAAATTAATAACTTCTCTAATACAATAGAAAACTATATAAATGATTATATGAATGAGAATGAAGAAGATAAACCAATAAAAGTAGAAAGTACACTTGATTTAGTAAATGGAGAAGAAAAAACTAATACAGAAGTAAATGATAGTTTAGGGAATAAAGTAGTAGTACCTGCTGGATTTAAAATTATAAATCCAGAAAAAAATGTTACAGATGGGATTATAATTCAAGATGTACAAGCAGGAGATGATATAAGTAAAGGAAATGAATATGTATGGGTACCTGTAGGAAAAATTAATATAAATGAAAATGGGGAATCAGTGAATATAGAATTAGGTAGATATACATTTGATACAGATGGAAAAGAAACTTTACATCAAACATCAAGTGAATATGAAAAAGAAGTAATAATACAAGAATACTATGTAGAAACAATAGAAGATAAATTTGGAAATGCTGTTCCAGAGAATTTAGGTAAGTTTGTAATAAGTGTAGAAAAATATGGTGGGTTTTATATAGGTAGATATGAAGTAGGAGCAAATGAAGCATCAGAAAAGAGAGTATTTCAAGGAAACACATCACATATGGACTCTACGCCAGTTGTAAAAAGTAATAAATGGCCATATACATTTGTAAATCAAAAAGATGCATCTATATTATCAAGACAAATGTATGATAATAATAAAGAAAATTATTCAAGTGATTTAATAAATAGCTATGCTTGGGACACAACAATATCATTTATTCAAAAATGTAGTGATAATAAAACATATTCACAAAGTGGGAGCTTGCAAACAATATTAACTACAACAGGAAATTCTAAAGATGCAAACAATAATAAAGATGTAGTATGTAATATATATGATTTAGCAGGAAATAGCTATGAGTATTCAACTGAAATTTCATTATATGATACAAATAATATAATTGTAAGAGGAGGAGGATATACAGGAAATTCACCATCAACTTCAAGATTTAGTAGAGGAGTTACTACATCTGTAGAAGTACGAAGCTTTAGAACAATTATATATTTAGAAGTATAAAAATAAGTATTGACAAATAAAAACAAATGTTCTATAATAAAAATGGTGATAAATATGGATAAAATAATTTTTCATATAGATGTTAATAATGCATTTTTATCATGGACAGCTGTAGAAATGTTAAAAAACGGAGCAAATATTGATATAAGGACAATTCCAGCAATAATAGGAGGAGATGAAAGTAAAAGGCACGGAGTAGTTTTAGCTAAAAGTAATGTAGCAAAGCAATTTGGAATAAAAACAGGAGAACCAATATATTTTGCAAGAAAAAAATGTCCACAGATACAAGTGTTTGAATCAAACCATAAAATGTATAGAGGATATTCTAATAAACTATATGAATTATTTAAAGAATATACAGACAAAATAGAAAGATTTTCTATAGATGAATGTTTTTTAGACATGACAGAATTTATTGGAAATAATATAAATAAAGAAAACATTTTAAATATAGCAAAAGAAATATCAACAAGAATAAAAACAGAATTAAAATTTACAGTAAACATTGGAATAGCAAATAATAAACTATTAGCAAAAATGGCATCAGACTTTGAAAAACCAGATAAAATACACACACTTTGGAAAGAAGAGATAAGCACAAAAATGTGGCCACTAAAAGTAGATGAACTTTTAATGGTAGGAAGAAAAAGCATTCCTAAATTAGAAAAAATCGGAATAAAAACAATAGGAGATTTAGCTAATTATGATAAAAATGTAATATATAAATTATTTGGAAAGTTTGGAAAGCTAATATGGGAATATGCAAATGGAATAGATGATTCGCCAGTTAACTATTTGAAAGAAAAGCCAAAAGGAATAGGTAATTCTATAACACTTCCTAATGATTTAAATAATAGAGAACAAATAGACAAGATATTATTAGAACTTACAGAACAAGTAACATATAGATTAAGAAAAGAAAAAATGCTTGCAAGTGTAGTAAATGTCCATATAAAAGATAGGAATTTTAGAGTATTTTCACATCAAAGGAAAATGGATATACCAACCGCAAGTACAAAAATAATATATGAAGAAGTAAAAAAATTAATGAATGAAATGTATAGAAATAGTATCTATGTAAGATTACTAGGAGTAAGAGTTGATAACTTAGTTGAAGAAGAAAATATGCAATTATCATTATTTGTAAATGCAAATAACAAAAAACAAGAAAAAATAGATAGTGTACTAGATAAAATAAAAGACAAATATGGATATGGCTCAGTTAAAAGAGCAACAGAAATAAATAAAAAATAATAATCAATCAAGTAAATGTTTTTTGATTGATTATTATTTTATCTCTTATATTAATTTATTAAAAACTATTTCTTTTAGCAAAAGTATAAAATAAACTTCCAATAACTCCAATTGCTAAAACTGCACCTACAATATATAAACCTGTATAAATACCAGTTTGAGGTATAGTATCTTTAGGTAAAACATCTAAAGCTATAATAGGACTTTCATCATTTTCTTCTGAACCAGGAGTACCATTTTCTTCATAGGTTATCTCAACATTTTCATTTGTTGGTAGATTAACACCAATCACATCACTTTGCACAGTATTTTTTAAAGTTAATCTATATGAAAATGTAGCAGTTTCACCAGGTTCTAATTTATCAATTGTCCAAGTTATAGAATTATCCTCTGTATTTACCTCAGCTGTAACATTACCAATAGTAGCTTCTGTAAGTTCAGCATATTCAAAGTTATCTATAATATCTTGAGGAAAATAATCTTTTATAACAATATAATTTAAATCAACATTTTCAGAAATTAATGATGAATATATTTCATTTGTTACAGTATTTTCAACTTCCTCATCAGAAATATAGTAAACACTTCCAGCAGTTGGATTAGAAACTGTTCCAAAAATTCTTTCAGCTACTTCTCTATAAGTAGGTTTTGGATCTTCTTTTGAGTCTAGAATTTCATCATCACTCATTTCTATTAATATAGATATTAGATTAACACCTTGCTCATCTAATTCAATTAGTTTATTTTTAGTAGGAATGGTTGTCTTTTCTGAATAAGTATCCATTGTAACACCTCTAGAGGTATTAGGTATAGCATCTGTTAATGTAATTATAAACTTTTCATTGGTATTTGCTGTACTATGTTCAAATAAAGAATTAGCAGCATCTAATCCAACTTCAACGTTAGTTCTTGGTCCCATTACATCTTCAGATACTTTATCTAAAGCATTTAAAAGTGTATCTTTATCATTAGTTAAATTTTCAGTTATAACTTTAGCATCTTTATCTGTACCTTCTTCTGTATAACCTTCATCATTAACTTCCGCATTTGTAGCAAACTCTACTATTCCTATTCTTGTGTCAGGATTTGCTTCTAATAATTTATTTATCAATGTTTCAGCAGAAGCAAGAACAGCTTCTTTTCTAGTTAAATCTTGTCCTGGTATGTTTGCTGGATTTACAGACATACTTCTTGATGAATCTATTAGTAAAACAACTTCTGCATTTTTTTCAATAATAGGTTCTGCATTATTTTTTACAGTAAGTCCAATATCCACTGTTTTATTATTAGTATCATATTTTATTAATTTCTTTTCAAACTCACCATAAGTGCCGAACTTTATATTGCAAACATTATCTTCAACTAGCTTCATTGTAACATCACCCTTGTTATACTCAGTAGTATTACTTGTATTTGAAGCAAATGAATATGAACAAGCAAATATAGTAATAAATAAAATAATAAAAATAGTTTTGTATAGTTTCTTCATAAAATTTATCTCCTTTACATATAATATATATTTTGTACAAAAATATCTTTTTAATACTTTTCTCCTTACATTATAATATAAAAAGATGTAAAAAACAACAAATAAATTTATAAAA
>CALXQA010000039.1 GCA_944390335.1 uncultured Clostridia bacterium | reverse complement strand
TTTCAGCACCAAATAGTAGAAGAATAAAAGAATTAATTAACGGCAATCCGTTAGATAAAGAATATATTTCTTATTTATTGTTTTTTATATTTCCATTATATGATTTAATTATTTTATGTTGAGCTTTAGGAGAAATTATATCAGCTTCTGTTAAAATGTTATCAATAGTTTTATATGAAAGCTTGTATTTTTCACTGATTTCTTCATAGAAATGTGTGAAATTGTAATCAATATATAGATTAACAATTGACTTATTTACCTCGAAGTAATACCTAACATCTCACTGGCTTCTTTCTTAGTACATTCACCTGCTATTATTTTCTGTACCACTTTTATTTTTTCTTTAGTCGTTAAATTACACATATTTTCACCTCTACTTAAAAAAATATCATAAGACATTTTCACTTACTAGTCACATCTATTCGAAAGAATGGTCAATTAAATTGACTAAAAAGTATATATGTGTTAATCTTTAGGTAAATATATTTTAGGAGAATTCTTATGAAAAAAGAAAAGTATAGAGATGCTAAAAAGTTTGATAATATAAAGGAGATAATATATAACTCTGTTAAGCTTTATCCTAACCATATAGCTTTTGTAACCAAGATAAAAGATAATAATGAGACTAAATATAAAAATACTACATATAAAGAAATGTTAGATGAAATAAATGCTTTTGGAACAGCTTTATATAATAAAAATCTACTTGGAAAAAGACTTGCTATATGTGGTAGAAATAGATATGAATGGGCACTTAGTCACTTAACATGTATGCTAGGTGGAATTGTATCTGTTCCTCTTGATAAAGAACTTCAAGTAGAAGAATTAGAAGAGTCTTTAGTGCGTAGTAAAGCAGAGGCAATTGTATTTGATGAAAAATACATTGATAAAATAGAATATATAAAGAAAAATGGAAAGACTTTACTAAAAGAATATATTTGCATGAGTAAGTTAGACGGATTTGACGATGTACCTACTTTAATCGAGAAGGGAAGAAAAGATATAGAAAGCGAAAATAAAGAATATATAAATCATGAAGTAGATTCTAAAAAAATGAGCATACTTTTATTTACATCAGGAACAACATCAAAATCAAAAGCAGTAATGCTATCACAATATGGAATTGCAGTTAATGTATATGATATGCAATTAGTTGAAACAATAACAGATAAAGATGTAAATATAGCATTTTTACCCTTCCATCATATATTTGGTTCTACTGCTATGATTGTAATGCTAGCATGTGGAGTAAAAACAGTATTTACAGATGGATTAAGATATATACAAAGTAATTTAAAAGAATACAAAGTAACACTATTTGTAGGAGTTCCGCTTCTAGTAGATAAAATGTATGAAAATATAGAAAAAGAAATTGCAAAACAAGGTAAAACTAAGATAATAAAGATAGCAAAAGGAATAAGTAATTTTCTACTAAAATTTCATATAGATATAAGAAGAAAGATATTTAAACAAGTAATAGATGGATTAGGCGGAGAAATGAGATTTGTAATATCAGGAGGTGCACCTCTTGATAAAAGAACTGCGAAAGGTTTTAATGATTTAGGTATTCATATGGTGCAAGGATATGGACTTACAGAAACTTCACCAGTAATTGCAGCAGAAAATGACTTTAAGATGAAATTAGGCTCTATAGGAGTTCCTATGAAAGATACTATAGTAGAAATAGTGGATAAAGATGAAAAAGGAATAGGAGAACTAAGAGTAAAAGGGCCTAATGTAATGCTTGGATACTATGAAAATGAAGAAGCAACAAAACAAGTACTTAAAGATGGATGGTTTTATACTGGAGATCTTGGATACATTGATAAAGATGGATTTATATTTATAACTGGAAGAAAAAAAGATATGATAGTTCTAAAAAACGGTAAAAAAGTATTCCCAGAAGAACTAGAAACTTTAGTAAATAGAATACCAGAAATAGAAGAAAGTATAGTCTTTGGAATGCCAGAAGAGGACGATAAAAGCAAAATAAAAATTGCAATAAAAGTAGTATATAATGAAGAAAAAGTAAAAGAAAAATATGGTAATATATCAGAAGAAGAATTATTTAAAAATATATGGAGCGAAATAAAAGAAGTAAATAAGTTACTTCCACCATATAAATATATAAAACATATGATTTTGACAAATAAGCCATTAATAAAAACAACAACTCAAAAAGTAAAAAGAAATGAGGAATTAAAAGAAATATTAAAATTAAAATAATAAATAAAAAGCAGGCAAAGATTAATAAATAATTAATGCCTGCTTTTTGTATTAAAATATTTATAAATTAAACAAAAACTTAAAATAAAAAAATAAATAATAAAGAAAAAATATATTGCGAAAAGATGTTTGATATAATATAATTTACTTTATGAAAGGAGAAAAAATGCATGACATTTGGAACCCATGGCATGGTTGTAAAAAAGTAAGTGAAGGTTGTCAAAATTGTTATATGTACTATTTAGATGAAATCTGCAATAGTAAAAAAGGAAATGACATATATAAAGTAAAAAATAAATTTTATTATCCACTTTCAAAAGATAGAAAAGGAAAATATAAAATAAAATCAGGAGAAACAATTAGAGTATGTATGACATCGGACTTTTTCTTAGAAGAAGCAGACCTTTGGAGAAATGAAGTATGGAAAATAATAAAGAAAAGAAGTGATGTTATATTTTCATTAATAACCAAAAGACCTGAAAGAATAAAAGAAAACTTGCCTTTAGATTGGAATAGTGGATATGAAAATGTATTTTTACATATTACATGTGAAAACCAAGTAAGAGCAGATGAAAGACTTCCCATACTATTAGATTTACCATTTAAGCATAAAGGAATAATGTGTGCACCATTTATAGGTAAAGTAGACATTAGTAAATACTTAAAAACAGGTCAAATACAAGAAGTAATATGTGGCGGAGAAAATTATGGAGGCATTAGAGAATGTAATTTTGACTGGGTTTTATCTTTAAGTAATCAGTGCAAAAAATATAACATTAAATTTTGCTTTATAGAAACAGGAACAAACTTTATTAAAGATAATAAACAGTATATAATAAGAGGAAAAAAACTACAAAGCCAAATGGCTTATAGAGCAAATGTTAACTTTAAAGGTAAAGATATAGAATTTAATCTTTATGATGAACTTGGAAATAAATTAAAAAAAGAAAATCTGTATATGCCAAAATATAGTGAAAATTGTATAGAATGTGGAAGTAAGCTAATTTGTAATGGGTGCAGTAAATGCAAAAAATGTAGTATGAAAAATAGTTAGAATAAAAAATGTATTAATTGACATTATGCCTTAAAAAATGATATAATAATAATGTTTTGAGCAATATATACTGTGGAGGGCCATTATGGAAAGTAATAAAAATATATCAATAATTATACCTATATATAATGCTGAAAGTACAATAGAAGAATGCTTAATGTCAATATTAAAAGATAACAGGCAAGACATAGAAGTAATTGCTATAGTAGATGGATCAGTTGATAATTCATTAAATATTTGCAAAAAAATAAGCAAAAAAGATAATAGGCTAAAAGTAATATATCAAGAAAATCAAGGAATTTTTTTAGCAAGACAAAATGGCATAAAAAACTCTACAGGAAAATATATAATGTTCGTTGATTCAGATGATTATATGATAAATAACTCTTTAGAAAAAATGAGAGAAATGATAAAAAAATACTCACCAGATTTAATAAGATTTAGATATATGAAAAACAATGGTGAGTATGAACAATATAAATACTTTGAAGAAAAAGAAAAATATATAAAAAAAGAAGAATTTAGAGAAAAAATATATCCAATGTTCATATCAGGGTACATGTTAAATGCAATGTGGACTAATTGCATAAAAAGAGAATATTTAGAAAATATAAATATAGACAAATATAAAAATGTGCTATATGGAGAAGATTTAATGTATAATTTGGAAATATTTTCTAATATACAAAATGCAGTATTCTTAGAAGATGTACTTTATAGATATAATACAAATGAAAATAGTATTACTAGAACAAGAGAAATAAAAAGACTCTTAAAAAATTTAGAAGATTGTATAACCATATATACATCATTATATACATATTTAGAAAAGTGGAATATGTTAGATAGCAAAAATATATTAAAAGTACAAGAAAGAATACAAAAAGAAGCATCCAGTATTATAAATTTAATAAAAGAAAAAAATGTAGAATAAATAAAAGAGGAGAAAGGAGAGTATGGTTCTTTACCATGCAAGATTTATATGAAAAAAGTCCTAATTGCAGTACATACACTCCAAATGGGGGGAGTAGAGAAAATAATACTAAATTTACTAAAAAAGATTGACACAACAAAGTATGATATAACACTATTATCTATAGTAAATGATGGTATATATGTAGATGAAGTTAAAAAAATAGAAAATATAAAATATAAATATTTCTTTAATGCATATTTCAAAAAAGCAAGAGCTAATAAAGATTCAAAATTATTTAATATATCAAACAAGATTATGAATATTATATGGAAAAAATATTTGTTTTTAATAAAATACTTTCCAAAAAGAGTATATAAAAAACATATTAAAGAAAAATATGATATTGAAATTGCATTTTTAGAAGGAAAAGTAGCAAAAATTATTGCAAACTCAAGTAATCCGGATTCAAGAAAAGTTGTGTGGATACATACTGATATAGAAAATATTCGTAGAAAGAATATATATAGGTCAAAGCGAGATGAAATAGATTGCTATAAAAAGTTTGATAAGATTGTATGTGTATCAGAAGATGTAAAAAAGCATTTTATAAACAAAACTGGAATAAAGAAAAATATTATAGTACAGCCTAATCCAATTAATTCTATAGAGATATTAGAAAAAGCAAATGAAAAAATTGAAGAAGACCTTCCAAAAAAAGGTCTAGTATTATGCGCAGTAGGAAGGCTTGCTTATGAAAAGGGATATGATAGATTACTAAAAGTACATAAAAAACTATTAAATGAGAATATAGAAAATACTGTATGGATAGTAGGTGAAGGATTAGAAAGACCAAAACTAGAAAAATATATAAAAGCCCAGAATTTAGAAGATACTGTAAAATTAGTAGGATATACATCTAATCCATATAAATATATAAAAAATTCAGATATTTTTGTGTGTTCATCAAGAATAGAGGGGTTAAGTACAGTAGTAATAGAAGCGGCAATTTTACAAAAACCAATAGTAACTACAATGTGTTCTGGAATGCAAGATATATTAGGAAAAGATAATTCATGTGCATGTATTGTTCCTAATAACACAAAAGCTTTATATGGAGGAATAAAAAAAGTATTATTAGATGAAAATCTAAGAAAAAAATATTCAGAAAATATAGAAAAGAGAAAAGAAAGATTTGATATAAATAAAGTTATATTAGATATAGAAAAAATATTAGATGAATAAGGAGAAAAAGCACAATTGATAAAAATAGGTTGTAATTACTTATTAGATGATAATGGAACAAATAAGTATGATAATGTATATAAATATTTAATAAAAAATAATTTTTTACAAGTATTAAAATATCCAGGAAAGGTTTGTAATGTTCAAACTTTAAATTATTGTATAAACTTAGCTAAAGAAAGGAATATAAAAATAGATTTGCATGGACTTCCTCTTATGCAGCCAAGAACACATGGATATAATATTACTAAGAATATTAAATGGTATGAATTACCTGATGATTTAAAAAGTTATATATATAAAAATAGAATAAGTACGCACATTGCAGCAGATAATGGAAAAGATATATTTTCAAAAGAATGCCATGATAATTACATAGAAAATATAAAATCTTTAAAACAAAAATTTAAAGAAAAATATAAAATAGACTTAAAAGTAGGAGGAGAAAATCAATCAGGAGGATATAAGCTTCCTTTAAGAGAGATTTCACCAGATACAATAAGTAAAATGTGGTGTGAAATGGATTTTGGTGTATTTGATATTTCACATGCGAAATTAGACTCAATAGACTTAAATATGTCATATAATGAATATTTAGATAAATTACAATATATAAATAAAGTAAAAATATTACATATATCTGGAGAAAACGACTTAACAGGCAAGTTTATTAATAATCCAGATAAGCATGTACTTATACATGAAAGTGAAATTGAAGATATACAAAAAACTATAAACATATTTAATAATATAGACCTTATAGATACAGAAATTGCATATAACACAGTATATAGTTTAGAAAAAGAACTAGTAATTGAAGTATTAACATTAAATTTATTAATAAATAAGTTAGATAAAAATGAAATAATAGAGAATATGAAATATTTGAAAAATAATCTAAATGAAGACTTATCTAATATAGATGAAGCATTAATAAATATTAAATTAAAGTAAAAGTAAAAAATCAAAGGTAAGAAAAAAAATGGATAATTTAACTATAGTTTTAGAAGGGGGAGCTTTTAGAAGTTTATACACATCAGGAGTATTAGATGTACTTATAAAAGAAAATATAGAAGCAAAATGCGTAATTGGAGTATCAGCAGGAGCTCTTACTGGTATGAATTATGTATCTAAGCAAATAGGAAGAAGTAGAGACATCAATATTAATTTTAGAGATGATAAAAGATATGTAGGAATAGAAGCTTTAAAAAAAGAAAAAGGGCTAATAGGCTTTGATTACCTTTTTAATGATATATCAAAATATAAAAATATTTTTGACTATGAAACTTTTAAAAATTCTAAGCAAGAATTTATATCAGTTGTTACTAATTGTGAAACAGGAAAAACAGAATATATTTCTAAATCAGAATGTGACCAAAATAGAATATATAAGTCTGTACAAGCATCTTCAAGTATGCCCCTTTGCTCAAGAATGGTAAAAATAGACTCTAATCACTATTTAGATGGAGCATGTTCAAACTCTGTACCTATAAACATTCCTTTAGAAAGAGGAGACAAAAATATTTTAGTAGTCTTAACTCGAGATATAAATTATAGAAAACCACCAGTATCAAAAACAATGAAAAAAGTATATAAAAGAGTTTTTACAAAATATCCTAAATTAATAGAAAAACTTTATACAATACCAGATAGATATAATGAAACAAAAGAATATATAAATAAATTAGAAAAAGAAAAAAGGATTATGGTAATACAGCCACAAAAAGAAGTTACAGTATCAAGGCTTGAAAGAGACAAAGAAAAGCTTAAAGCATTATATTTAGATGGAGTATTTGATATGGAAAATAGATTAAAAGAACTAAAAGATATGATAAAAATAAATAAGTAAAGAATCATTTTAGTTTATAATTCTAATACTAAATATTTAAAACTAATATATATTTTTTAATGAACTGTTTTTTTATGCGAGGAGAAAAATGAATAAGTTAATATACTTAACTACTAATCCTAATAAAGTAAATGAAGCAAATAAATTCTTTGGAAAAAAGTATGGATTCAATATTGAAATAATTAATCCTAATTTTGAAATATTAGAAATACAAGCAGAAACCTGTAGTGAAGTAGCAGCATTTAGTGCAGAATATGCGGCAAATAAATTAAATAAACCTGTATTAAAATCAGATAGTGGATTATATATAGAAGCATTAGGAGGATTACCAGGACCATATAATCATTATTTTGATAAACAAATAGGTGTAAAAAAATTTTTAGAATTATTAAAAAATGAAAAAAATAGAAAAGCAAGATTAGAACATTGTTTTGCTTTTTGCGAACCAGAAAAAAAAGCAATAGTGTTTTCAGGTGGAGGAATAGGAAGAATTGCTTATGAAGAAAAAGGAACGATAGGCCATTGGCATGATAAATTTTATATACCAGATGGGGAAACAAAAACTCTAAGCGAATTGAGGGAAATTGACTATGAAAAAGAAGCAAGCTTTTGGGGAGATGCTAAAGACCAATTTGCAAAGTGGTATAAGGAAAACTACCTTAATTAAGAATCTTTAATATAGAGTAATATAAAAATAGTCTAGTAACAATACTAGACCATAATTCATGAGCGAAGTAAACTAAACCAGCTTTTATACACTTTAGTAGCCATAGCACCAAAACTATATTTGCTAATATCACTTGATGAAACTAAATCAGCTTTGCCGATTTCTTTATTATCTAAATAAAAACTAACTTCTCCAACTTTTTGTCCTTTAGATACAGGAGCAGATATACTATTAAACAATTCTATATTCTGAGAAATACTATTACCCTTTGATTTCTTTATAACAATCCCAACATCATTTTTTAATATAGCATTAGTATAGTTTTCAATTCCTTTATTAATATTTACATTACCTATAACATCACCTTTTTTACCTAAATTTTTGTATTCGTAATTGCTAAAACCATAATCAAGAAGTTTTCTTGCCTCTGTAAATCTAACATCACTAGAAGAGCCTTTTAATACAACTGCTATTAAAGATAAACCATTTTTAGTAGCACTAGCAGATAAATTGAAAAGTGCTAAAGAAGTGGAACCTGTTTTTAGTCCTGTACAACCTTCATAATTTCTAACTAATTTATTTGTATTAACTAGCTGTGATTTACCATCTCTAAGGCTATCCATATATATAGTTGTATATTTAGTAATAGAAGGATGATTTACCAAAAGTTCTCTTGACATAATAGCAATATCATAAGCAGATGTTAGATGTCCATCTTCATCAATACCATGGCAATTTTTGAATGTAGTATCATTCATACCAAGCTGTTTTGCTCTTTCATTCATTTTGGCAACAAAAGCTTCTTCAGAACCTTCTAAATATTCTGCCATTGCAACAGTACAGTCATTAGCAGAAACTACACATATAGCTTTAAGCATTTCATCAACTGTAAGTTGTTCTGTTGTTTCAAGCCATATTTGTGAACCTCCCATGCTAGAAGCCTCTTTACTACAAGGAATTTTATCAGTTAAGGAAATCTTGCCACTATCTAGTGCTTCCATAATTAAAAGAATTGTCATAACTTTTGTAACAGATGCAGGTCTTAATTTTTCATGCATATTATAATCATAAAGAACATTACCTGTATTTTGCTCGATTAAAATAGCACCACCACAAGTTAGCTTTAATGGATTATTTGTAACAGCCTCTTTACTATTTAATGTAGGAGAGACAGTAGCATTAGAGTTTACAGCATTTGATGTTTGATTATTATTTACAGTTTGATTTGCTTCATTTGTAATATTATTGACTGTGCTACTATTTGTTACATTTAGCTTAGTAGCATTTGTAGACCAAACAGGAATTTCTAAAGAACTTGCAAATGAACTTTTTGACATAAAAAGCATTATTGCTGTGCATATTATAAAATATTTTAAAAACTTTTTCTTCATACATAAATCCTCCAGTTGATAAATATTATTCATAATTAATTGTTTTTAGACCAAAAATGAATTTAATAAATATCATAAAGATAGTTATCCAAAAGTAAAAAAAATATAAATAGTAGAGTATATTATTAAAACTCTACTATTCTTGCATCTACACTATCTTCATCAGAAGAAACATATATTTTAATTGTTTTATCTATATTATTTACAAACTTTAAATCTAGACCACCACTATATGATACAGCAGCATCTTTACCTTCTTCAATATATGCAACTTTTTTCTTATGAGGATGTCTTTCAGTAACTTCAATTCCTTCAATACTTAAAGCAGCATTGTATATAGTTGTACTAACTTGGCAATTTCCTCCACCATAACCTTTTTCAGTCTTTTTATTTACAAAAACATCAGCTTCCATATATCCTTTATCAGCAGATGGACTTCCTACTATTTTATTAAAAGAAAAAGTTTCCCCAGGTGCAATAGTAGTACCATTTATAGTATTACAAGTTATTCTAATGTTGTTTCTTCTAGCTTCATCTCCTTTTAGATTAGTAGAAAAGCTTGCAATTTCTTTTTCTTCAATTGTATTAGATTTTACTTTTCTATCTATTTCTGAATCACCAATAGAAATATTATTAAGTTCATTTATTATATTTTTGCTATCAGACTTTTCTATATTATTAGTAGTATTTGAACTTGCAATATTGTTAGTAATATTTTCTACATTATATTCACTGCTTTTAGTTTCATTATTAAGCCAAAAATATGCACCAAAAGCTAATGCTACTATTATAATAATGGATATTATGATAATAATCGTATTTTTCATTTTTACCTCACATAATATAAAATATTGTTTTTTAATCATAAAATCATAAACTGATTTACATAATTAATATTTATTATGTCCAATATTGACAAAATTTATTTATTTATTATATAATAATTACATAGATAAAAAAGGAAGGAAAAAACATGGCAAGTAAAGTTTGGAAAAAATTACTATTTATAATTTTAGTAATCGCATGTTTATTTGATATAACGATGAAGCTAGTTCAAAGAAATTCATTTAAAAGTGAACTTCAATCATCTGCACAATATGTGCAGGATTTAGAGCAAAATGAAATGTTGACAAATAGCTTGCAAAATGAAGCTGAGATAAATAATTAAAAAAATGAATAATATTTCTATTATATATTAAAAGGCACTTTTTAAGTGTCTTTTACGCATTTTTTATAAAAATGTGAATAAAAATTAATATTTTGAAAATCAAAATAATAATAGCAATAAGAAAATAAATATGATATACTAGTTGCAAAAGAAAAATAGGAGATAACGTATGAAAAAAATAGACAAAATAATTAGATGTAAATGTATGCCATATATATTAATGATACTGCTTACAGCTGTAATATGTATACCAATATTTACAATGAACTTATTTTTAAGAAATGAAGCTACTCTTCATATGGCAAGAATTATATCAATAGACGAAGTATTAAAAGATGGAGTATTCCCACCAATTATAGACTATAAATTCATGAATGGTTTTGGCTATGCATTAAATCTTTTCTATGGACCACTTACCACATATATACCAATAGTTATATATAACATATTTGGTACAGCAGGCTTAAGTTTTAAAGTATTTAGTATTTTAACAGTAATTGTATCTTTTATTGCTATGTATAAATGTACATATAGTATAACTAAAAGAAGAAGCATTTCTACAATTTCAGCTCTTCTATATATATCAATGCCATATAAATTGTCTAATATTTATTCAAGAAATGCAATAGGAGAATTTACTGCTTTAATATTTGTGCCAATAGTATTTGAAGGGTTATACAATATATTAAATGGAGACAAAAAGAAATCTTATCTTTTATCTATAGGTATAATAGGTTTAGTATTGTCACATACAATATCAACAATATATATGGCTTTATTCTGTTTGATTTATTTATTACTAAATATTGATAAACTAAAAAATATTAAAGTATGGAAAATATTTGGTATAAATATAGTAATTTCATTTTTAGTATGTGCTTTTTATGCAATTCCGCTTTTAGAACATATGTTAAGTGCAGACTATACTATATTTTCACCACAAAAAATGGGAAGCACACCAGAAGCAGTTCAAAATACTGGTCTTAGTTTAGGAGATTTATTTGCAAATGAAGCAGGTGATCAAGAGATTAGATTTTCACTTGGTTTTGTTACTATAATTTTAAGTATACTTACATTTTTTTGCTATAAAAAAATTAAAAAGGATTATAAAGATACATATATATCATTCATAATCTTAAGTATAATTACATTAGTAATGAGTACAAAACTATTTCCATGGCTTCTTATGCCAAACTTTCTAACTGTTATCCAATTTGCATGGAGAAACTTAGGCTTTTTTGCTTTCTTTGCATCTTTTGTACTAGGAGTAAATGCAATAGTATTTGCAAAGGATATATTAAAAAAAGAAGTTTTTAAAGATACATTTATATTTGCAGTTATAATAAGTATTTTTGTATTTAGCTTTTTAGGAGTATTAAGAGACTGGAAGTTTGATGATTTATCTGGTGAAAGCCTTCTTGATAAAAGAATTAAAGAAAATGAAAAAGTTCCTGTTTTTCAAGTAAATAGAGAATATATGCCATTAAAAGCTAACAATGATTTAGATTATGTACAAAATAGGGAAAATAAGACTTATGTTATATCTGGAAAAGCAGAAATTATAGAAGAAAATAAAGAAAAGCTTAGTGATGATATATTTATTGAAAATGTAGAAAGTAAAGCAGTTTTAGAGCTACCATATCTATATTATTTAGGATATGACGCAGAGATTAAATATGATGATTCTAACTTTGAAAAATTAGAACTTACAGAATCAGATAAAGGATTTTTAGAAGTAGAAATTAAACAGTGCCAAAAAGCACAAATAAAAGTAAGATATAATGGAACAATTTTAGAAAAAATAAGTTATATAATATCTGCTTTTGGTCTTATTATTTTAATTATATATATTATAAAAGAGAGAAGGAACAATGGACAAAATAAAAAAGAAAAACAAACTAATTGAATGTATAAAGAAAAATAAAATAATTATTCCAGCTATTTTCATTATTTTAGTTAGTATAATTATATCTATTCCAATGTTAAGACAAGATTTTAATATGCAGCAAGATGATGGTATTCAACATATATGTAGGCTTATTGGTACATATAGTTCAGTTATAGAAGATAAAGAAATTTTCCCAGTTATAATATCTAAATTTTGTAATAACTTTGGATACTCTTGGAATTTATTTTATAGTCCACTTACAGCATATGTACCTTTAATATTTAAAATATTTAATTTATCATTTACAATGTGCTTAAAATTGTTTTGTTTGTTAATTAGTATATTAACTGGTTTTTCAATGTACTTTTTTGTAAAAAAAGTACTAAGTAATATAGATATAATAGAAAATAGAAAGATTGAGGCAGTATCAATACTTTCTGCAATATTATATATATTAGTTCCATATAGACTAAATGATATGTATATAAGGCTAGCAATTGCAGAACTTTGCTCTTTTATATTTATACCAATGGTTTTTAATGGGTTATATAGTATAATAAATCTAAAAAAGAAAACTAATTTGCTAGCATATGGAGCAAGTTTAATGCTTTTATCACATAGCATGCTTACAGTATATTTAGCATTGTTTTGCTTAATATATGTAATTGTAAATATAAAAAAATTAGACAAATGGATAATCATTCAATTATTAAAAAATACACTTATTATATTGTTACTTTCAGCTTTTTATACTATTCCTTTACTTGAAAGTAAAATCTCAGCAGATTATGAAGTATTTAATGAATCACATATGCTAAGAGAAGATGCTTTAATTGTTTTAAAACCGAATATATTAGAAATCTTTTTTCAAAAACAGGGAAGAATGATATATGGATTAGGAATAGTAACCATTATTGGCTGTGTATATAGTATATTTGCAATAAAAAAACTAAAGGAAAAGAAAAATATAATACTTTTTTTAGTACTTGGACTAATATGTACTATAATGTCACTTGACATATTTCCATTTGAAAAACTTCCGTCATTTTTTACAATGATGCAGTTTTCATTTAGACTTTTAGAATTTGCATCATTTTTCTTGGTTGTAGTATGTTCGGTTACTATTGGAATATTAGTAAATAAAATGAATATTTATACAACATTAGGATTAACATGCCTATCAATTCTTTTATTACTTCCAAGTCTTGATACTTTAAGATATGATAAAATGAATTATGAGGAAAGTGAACTAAAAGAAGGAGTAAGAGTAACAAGTAATACAGGTAGAGTTCATGCAGGTCTAGCTAGTTTTGAATACTTACCTACTAAAGCTTTTAATAATAGAAGTTACTTAGAAAATAGAGAGGATATCCCGATTATTCTAAATAATGTAGTAGATACGGAAAATGAAAAATATATTATTTCTAATTATATAAAAGATGGAACGAATTGTACATTTAATCTAGAAATTAATCAAGAAGTTGATAATAACATAGATAATGAAAAAGAAAGTATAATAATTGAACTTCCATATATATATTATATTGGCTATACTGCAGTATGTGAATATGAAAACAAAGATGGAGAAATAAAAAAAGAGTATATAAAAACAGAAGAGTCAGATAATGGTTTTGTGCAAATAGAATTAAAAGATGAAGAAATACAAAAAATGCAAAATATTAAAATTTCTGTAAATTATACAGGTACAATATTAATGATAATTTCTTATTCTATTTCTATATTAACAGTAATCTTTTTAATATTACAAAAGGGTTGTATTGAGTATAAACGTTTTAGAAACACATATAAAAAATAGTGAAATAAAAAAGAACTTCAAACATATAAGAAAGAATTTGAGTAAAAATATTGATAAATTTAAAAAAATATGTTATATTTAAATATAGGAGCAATAAATTTATAAATATTGCATATAATAATATTGCTATTAAATAGCTAAAAAAGATTAGAATACCCTTGCTAAAGTAGGGACTTAAAAAAGTAGGAATATCCTTGCCAAAGTAGGAACTTAAAAAAGTAGGAATATCCTTGCCAAAGTAGGAACTTAAAAGAGTGTGTGACTGTTATAAAAAGCAGTCACATTAAATAAAGGAGAGTTGAATGAAGAATTAAAAAGCATATATAAAGTTTTGGGTAACTTTAAAACCCTAAATATATTATACGAGGAGAATGGAAATGCTTAAAACCCTTGAGGCTGTATATATATATATATATATATCGTAAGATTTAATGGAATAAAAATAATAAA
>CALXQA010000038.1 GCA_944390335.1 uncultured Clostridia bacterium | reverse complement strand
ATTTATGCATATATATTAGTAAATGAATATAGGAGGTAATATAAATAATGGAATTAGAAAAAAATAATTTATCTATTAATCAAATTGTAGCTCAAAAATTGGACACTACAGTTTGTGAAGGTGATTGTATAGTACCAGATATAAAACCAGATATATTTAATATAATAACATCTAGTGGAATAGTAAATGTGTACAAAAAAGAGATAATGGACGGAAAAGTAAGGATAGATGGGGCAATTAATACATATACAATTTATGTATCAGAAGAAGAAGGAAAAAGGGAAACTAGAAGTATTAACTATGTATTAGATTTTTCTCAGATAATAAATATAGAAAATGCAAGTCGTGATATGTTATTTGAAGTAAAGACTATTTTAAAAAATGTAGAAGCAAGAATGATAAATGAAAGAAAAATAAATGTTAAAGCTATATTAGATTTTGATATAAAATTATTTAAAAATAGTAATGAAGAATTTATAACAGGCATAAAAGATGTATTAGATCTTCAAAAAAGAGAAGAAAATATAAAAGTTAATTCTCTATTAGGAACAGCAAAAACAAAAGCACAAGCAAAAGAAACTATATCTATAGATAGTATTGATAATTTAGTAGAAATATTAAAAGTAAATGTAGATATAACTAATCAGGACACTAAAGTAAGTTATAATAAGATATTAGCAAAAGCAGATACAAAACTAAAAATAATGTATTTGACAGATGATAATAGAATAAATGTAGCAAATGCATCCATTCCTATTATGGGATTTTTAGATATGGAAAATATATCGGATGAAAATGTATGTGATGTGCAGTATGAAATAAAGAACATGGTAATAAAACCAAATGGAATGCAAGAACATTCAATATATGTTGAAATAGAAGTAGAAATTACTTTATCAGCATATGAAACTAAAGAAATAAACATTATAAAGGATATGTATAGTCCAAGTAGAAATTTTAAGTTTGAACAAAAAACAGTAAAAGTAATGCAAAATAAAATAAATTATCATGATTTATATAGTATTAGAGAAAAACAAATTACAGATATAGTAAACGAAAAAATATATGATGCAGATGTGTTTCTGGATATAGAAAATATAAAAATAGTAAGTGATGGAATTAATGTGAGTGGAAATGTTAATATTACATTTACACATTCATTAAATAATTCTGCAGATATAGGAATAAGCACTATAAGTTTACCTATGGACTATAAAATAAAATGTAAAGGTATAAGTGAGAATAGCATAGTAAAAATAAATAATGATATACCACTTCAAGACTTTACAATAATGCCAAGTGGAGAAATAGATATAAAAATAGATATAGAATTTTATATATCATCATCAGATGAAGTAGATATTAATGAAATCTGCAATATTGAGGAATGTGAAAATAATAAATATAATGAATATAATATGATAATATACTTTACAAAAAAAGATGATAGTTTATGGAATATAGCAAAAGAATTCAGAAGTACAATAGATGGAATAAAACAAGGAAATAATTTGGTTTCAGATGAAGTAACTCCAGGAATGAGATTGTTTATAACAAAATAAATAGGAGTTAATGGATAAAATATATTCAAGACCTAGATTATTTAGGCTAAATAGATATACTTCAATAGGTGGAAATAATAATAAAAGTAATAAATATAAAAAGATAATAATCTATATAATAATTATAATGATTATAGGATATTTTACAGCAATAACAATAATAAAGGCAATAACACCTATTATCGAAAGACAGTGTAGAGTAGTAGCACAAAGTACAGCTACAAGGTTTGCAAATGAAGCTTGCAATAGTGCCATGCAAAATATAAGATATGAAGACTTATGCACAATTGAAAAAGACGAAGAAGGAAAAATAAGATTAATTGAAATGAATTCAATTAACATAAATAAATTAAATTCTCAAATAGCCTTAGATATACAAAATAAATTAAATAATAATGAATCTAGTAAATTTTATATCAGATTGGGTAGTTTTACAGGCAGCAAAATTCTATCAGGAAGAGGACCTAATGTAGAAATAAGGATGTCAACAATAGGAGCAGTAAAAACAAATATTAAATCAGAATTCGAAGAAACTGGAATTAATCAAACATTACATAAAATCTATATAGATATAGAGTGTAATGTAAGCCTATTATCACCATTTAAAGATTTAGATGAAAGTGTAAATGTGCAAGTATTACTTTCAGAAACAATAATCTCAGGAGATATACCAGAAAGTTACTATGATTTAGAAGGAATGTCACCAGAAGATACTATGAACATGATGAATTAAAAAATATATTAAAATATTAAAAAAAGTATTGTAAAAAAAATTTAGTTATGATATAACTAAGATGTTAAAAAAAACAATCAAATGAAAAATAGGAGGTTATTATGAAAGACAGTGAGAAAAAATGGATTATTGGGCTAATTATAGTAGCAGCAATTATAATCATAGTATTATTTGTATTTGCAAACAATAAGAAAACAGAAGATCAAGTTGCAGGAGGAGAAACAACTGAAAATGAAGTAGGAGAGAAATATACTACTGAGTTAGAAGATGGAACTAAAATTAACACTAGTGAAGAACTTAATAATACAAAAACATATAATGGTTTAGAAATAAGCAATATACAATTTACTGAAAAAGATGGAATGTCAGTTCTTTTAGCAGATGTAAAAAATACAAATAGTACAAAGCATGAATTAGAAATAGTAAAAATAAACATTCTTGGTGAAAATGGAGAAGTTATAACAGATATAGAACCAATAATTGGTGACATAGAGCCAGGAGAAACTATTAAATTAAATGCAAGTATTACTGGTGATGTTACAAATGCTAGAGACTTTACGATAGAAGCAAAATAATTATATAAATATTAAAGTTAAAAAAAGTTATATATGGCAAATGTTTGTCATATATAACTTTTTTCTACTTATACATTGAAAGATATATTAATTTATGGTATATATAATAAATAGTGGGAAGAAAAGAAATGAGAAAAAAATATAGTAAAAAAAATTTTAAAAAATTAATCGTAGAACTATGTATATTTATATTTTTAGCAATATGTGGATATTTTGGATATGACTATATTTATTTAGGAGAAAATATTGGAAACGAAGTAAAATTACAAAAAGTATCTACAAATACCTATATAGGAAATGCAGATTATGTAGAATTATATAATGATAAATTAAATATTATATTTTTCTATGTAGGACAAGCAGATTCTACTTTTATTAAGCTTAATAATTCTTGTATATTAATTGATGCTGGAAATGATGCTGATGGAGAAAAAATAGCAAATTTTTTGAAAAAAAACAGTATAACAAAACTAGACTATATTATAGGAACTCATGCAGATGAAGACCATATAGGTGGAATGGATAAAGTAATAAATCAAGTTGATGTAAATAAAATTTTGTTACCAAAGATAGGAAGTAAAAGCAATGAATATAAAGAAGTAACAAAAATAGCAAGTAAAAGAAATATAGAAATAGAAAATCCAGTAAGAGGAGATATTTTTTATATAAGTAATGCAAAATGTGAAGTTATGTCTGCACTAGATAATGAAGAAGTATCAGATAATAATAGTTCAATTGTTATTCAAATGGAATATATTAATACAAAATATTTGTTTATGGGTGATGCAGAAAAAGAGGTAGAGAATTCTAGAAAATGGGATAAAGTAGATGTACTAAAAGTAGGGCATCATGGTTCAAACTCTAGCAGTTCAGATACTTTTTTAAATGAAGTTAATCCAAAATATGCAATTATAGAAGTTGGAAAAGATAACTCATATAATTTACCAAGTAAAAAAGTAATAGAAAGACTAACAAATATAGGTTGTAACATTTTGAGAACAGATAAAGCATATGAGGAAAGTGTAGGATCTTTTTGGCTTAATTCCGATGGAAATAATATTGAAATAAAAACTATAAATATAAATTTAGATGGTAATGCATAATAGAAAGGATATGTATGGATTTAAATTTAATAAATCAAAACAGTATAACTAGTTTTGCTCAAAATATAAGTAATAAAATAATAGAGGAGTTAAAAAATTATATGGATAATACAAAGCTTACAGATGACTCTAAAGTAGAATTTCAAAATGAAAGAAGAAATATTATAAAAAGTTTTGGTGAAATATATGAAGTAAAAGATGGAGGAGTATATATATATAGAAAAAATGAAGAATTTCCAGAATTTAATAAAGACCTTTATAAAGGTGAGAAAAGTGGTTTTTATATAAATGAAAATAATAAACTTATTTATAATGAAAAACTAAATGATGAAATAAATAGTAAAATAAACGAGGCAAAAAAAGGAATAATAGAAAAGCAAAATAATATATTAGAAGAATTTAGAAAAATAGGAGAAGAATATAAAGCTGATGAACTAGGCGATGATGAAAAAAGTGTATATATTACAAGAGTTTCAGATGGAAAAGAACAACAGGATTTTAAATTATCAGATGAACTTTATGATAAAATTAAAGAAAATAATAAAAAGCATATAGAAACAATTCTTATATGGAATGGAAAAGAATATGAAATAAAATAAATAAAAAAAGAAGAACTTAATTTTTTATTATTAGTTCTTCTTTTTCATAAATTCATATAATTATTTAGCACTTTTAGCAATTTTACAAATTTCAGCAAAAGCTTTAGAATCTGTAATAGCTAAATCTGCAAGCATCTTTCTATTAACTGTAACATTAGCTTTTTTTAATCCGTTTATTAAAGTACTATATGTCATACCATTTAATCTTGCAGCTGCATTAATTCTTATAATCCATAATTTTCTAAAATTACTCTTTTTATCTTTTCTACCTACATATGCATAAGCTCCAGACTTCATAACTGCTTGTTTAGCTTGTCTAAATCTATAATGCTTAGCACCATAGTAACCCTTAGCTCTTTTTAATACTTTTTTATGTTTTTTTCTTGTAATAATAGCTGTTTTAACTCTTGCCATTTTATTTCACCTTCCTTTAAATATAATTAATTTCCATATGGTAATAATTTCTTAACATGCTCTTTACATGTAGAATCAATATAAGCATTTTGAACACTACCTGTAGACTTTTGTCTATTTGTTTTGTTTCCAAATAAATGTCTTCTATTAGCTTTAGTTCTTTTTACTTTTCCTGTAGCTGTATATTTATATCTTTTTTTAGCAGCCTTATTAGTTTTTAATTTTGGCATAGTAAATTCCTCCCTTATATAAATAATTAAAGTATATATATAAATTAGCTTTTTTTAGCTAATATTATAAACAAATTCTTTCCTTCTAAAACAGGCTTTTTTTCAGCAACTGCAACATCACTTAAAGTAGTAATAAATTGATTTAAAACTTCTTCACCTTGTTTTATATAATTTAATTCTCTACCTCTAAATCTCACAGTTATTTTTACTTTGTTTCCATCTTCTAAGAATTTTTGTGCATTTCTTGCTTTAAAATCAAAGTCATGCTTATCAATATTAGGTGTTATTCTGATTTCTTTTAATTCAAAAGATTTTTGCTTTTTTCTTGCTTCTTTTTCTTTTTTAGCTTGCTCAAATTTATATTTTCCATAATTCATTATTCTACAAACTTTTGGATTATTATTTGGAGCAACTAAAACTAAATCTAATTTTTTTTCAGCAGCAATATCTAAAGCATCATTTAAAGGTAAAATACCTAATTTTTGACCTTTTTCATCAATAACTTGAACTTCATTTGCTCTTATTTGTTCATTAATTAGTAATTCTTGTTTTATATAAAACACCTCCTAAAATATAAAAAGATTGACATTTAAGCCAATCTACTTCTCAAAAATAAATTATTATACATTAAAATTAAACTATAAATAAACAAAAATAAATAATTAAATATATAAATAATTTATACCTTTTCCTATAATAAAAGTTAAGGTGAGAAGAGTAGCTTCTACTTTTTACAAAAATAATAATACTATAAAAAAGTTCATTTGTCAAGAATTTTTAATAAATTCCTTGACTTTTAGTTAATTTTGTAATAAAATAATATAGCAAAATATGTAATATGACCTATAAAAGCAATTCCCCGGTTAGCATTTAGTAGGTTTCATATATAAATTATTTATTTTATGAATGGAGGGTAATTTTACCATGAATAATACTACTTATAGTGTTAAGAAAAACGAAATTGAAAGAAAATGGTATATAATTGATGCCGAAAATAAACCTCTAGGAAGAGTTGCAGCAGAAGCAGCTAAATTATTAAGAGGAAAACATAAACCAACTTTTACACCAAATATAGATAGTGGTGATCATGTAATTATAATAAACTGTTCAAAAGCAGTTCTAACAGGAAACAAATTAAATCAAAAAGTATATACTCATTTTACAGGTTATATAGGAAATATGAGAAAAACTTTAGCAAAAGATATGATGGAAAAGAAACCAGAAAAAGCTATGATGATAGCTGTAAAAGGAATGTTACCACATAATAGCTTAGGTAGAAAAATGCTTACAAAGCTTAGAGTATATGCAGGTAATGCTCATGAAAATGCAGCACAAAAACCTGAATTATGGAAATTTTAATTAGGAGGATAGTAAAAAATGGCTAAATCAGAAAAAGTTGTATTCTTAGGAACTGGTAGAAGAAAAAGTTCAATTGCTAGAGTAAGACTTGTAGAAGGAAAAGGTAATATAACTATTAATGGAAAAGATATAAATGAATATTTTGGAGAAGAAACATTAAGAGTTATTGTTAAGCTACCATTAACAGTTACAAATACATTAACAAAGTATGATGTAATTGCTAAAGTACAAGGTGGAGGATTTAGTGGTCAAGCAGGTGCTGTACGTCATGGTATTGCTAGAGCATTAAATGAAGCAAATGAAGAATATAGACCAGTATTAAAATCAAATGGATTCCTAACAAGAGATCCTCGTATGAAAGAAAGAAAAAAATATGGTCTTAAGAAAGCTCGTAAAGCTCCACAATTTAGTAAGAGATAATTATATAATAATAGAACCTCGGAGATATTTATATTTCCGAGGTTCTATTTATAGCAAAAAATTATTGCATAAATATTATTTAAAATTGGCTTTTATAGCATCTTGTGCTTTACTAACTTGTTTAAACCAAGCAGGAGATGGAAAGATTTGATGAAGTTCCTTTTCTGTTAGTTTAATAAAATCTTCTATACTCATATCTTTTATTTTCCTAAAACAACGCTTATCAACTCCATATTGATATAATAAGTAAAATAAAGTTGGCTTAGGTTGCTTTATGAAGTTATAAAAATGAGACTTAAGATAAGAATGAATACTAGGCAAGTATGTATAGATTAATTTCTTGTCTATTTTTAAAATTAAAGAAATTTCTTGAATAGACATAGGCTTACCATTTAGTAGACCATAGTAATCTTTTATTATTTCTTTTTTTATTTCATCAAGATTTTCAATTGTTAGACACAATTTAGATAAAATTACTTTTGTTCCACTTTCAATCATATCCCTAGTAAACAATCTGTGAACTAATTTTTCATAACCTGCTAAACATTCTAGTGGTATAGACTGTAGATCTACAATACATAAATTTTGTTGAGACTTTTGATTTCTTTGATAAATAATAGTTTGTATACTTGGAGAAATCTCTTTTACAAATAAATACCTCTTTCTCTTTAAAATATTATAGCTACTGTTCAACAAAGAATAAGCAGTTTTTGGCTCAATATTTAAGAAATCACATAATGGTTTATATTTCATAGCTTTGCCATCAATCAAACCAAAATAAAGTTTTATAATTTCTTTTTGTAAATCATCTAAAATTTCAATAGTATTTATAAACTTAGACAAAAAAACTTCTATTTTTTCATTTGAGAGAATTAATTCATCATGAAATAGCTTTTCTAATAGATTTTTATAACACACTAGTATTTCATTAGGAATTTTGATATCTTCTATTATTACTAAAAGCTTTTCACCAGTCATTTTTAATACCTCCATTTTTTTGTAAAAGTAAAGCAATATTAAAGTATTAACTAAAAACTCATCCTTTCAAATAATAATTATTGATTTTTCAAAGTGCTAGTATAATAAATAATATCACGAATATCAAAAAAAATCAATATAAACAAACAAAAAAGTTAACATAAAATATTAATGCGAAAAGGATATCACAAAACTGCAATATCCTTTTTTAAAAATCATTATTAAAGAAAAACAAATGCCCTTTTTTTCTAGCAAGTATCTTGGGGAAAAGAAAAGCACAAATAAAATTATGCACTTTCCTTTTTGATTGATTTTTCTAGTTGTCTGCGGATTTTACGAAAAGAATATTCCAAACTAGTGTTAACCTTTTCTGTGGAAATTCCTAATGTATTAGAAATTTCTTTTATCGAAAAGTTAGAACTGTACATTGAAATAATCTTTCTATTATCCTCTGAAAGAGATTCAATTAAATACTGTAAAAAATTTAAATCAATCTTTTTGTATAGAAATTTCTTATTAACAGTATCACCAAAAATATTATCAATCAGCCTCCCAAACTTTACCATCCAAGAATAGTCAAAATTATCGTTAAAAAATTTAGTAAACTTAAAATCAGCTAATTTTCTTTCTGCAATGAGATATATGTTTTTGCTATTTTTTATATTCAGTTTTTTGTTTAATGAATTAAAACCCTCACAAAAAACATTACCATCAAGTCCCCACCTAGCGAGAAAAACTGAGCGAGAAGATATATCTAAATGAGATAAAGCATTGCTAAACTCAGATATATCATCAATACCAAGTGAATTTAGGTAAGACATAAGCCGATTCTTAATAATTGGATCTAAACTGTTTACCGCTGAATCTAAACTAGTGAACATTTTTATTGCCTCCCTTAATAATTTAAAATATAATTTTCAAAGTACTAGTTATTAAATAATAGCATAATTTTATAAAAAAGGCAATATGAATATTGATAGGTAACATAAAATTGAAAAATATTTAGAAATATGGTATAATATATGTAACATTTTATATATGATGGGGGAAAAAGTATGGCAGAGACAATAGGTGTAATTATTGGTATAGCATTTGTAATAATTTTTGTTATCGCTTTGATAACAAAACGGGACAAAAGCATCAGGGTAATGTCAATTTTTCTACTGATTTTCATGCTAATTGCAGGAATCATTGCACTGTTTAAAGGTGATTATGTTGTAGCTATCTTAGCCACAGTCATACTCATCTACGGTGCAACCAGATAAAGAAAGGGGGCAACAGCTCCCTTTCTTTATTGTTTTTTTATCTTAGGCTTAGCAAGTAAAGAAGCAATATATCCAAAGAAAATTGCAGCAGCGATTCCACCAGCAGAAGCCTTAACTCCACCTATAAATGCTCCAAGTAAGCCTTGTTCACTTACAGCATCCATAGCACCTTTTGCAAGGTTTGCACCAAAACCTAAAAGAGGAACAGTAGCACCACACCCAGCAAAATCAATTACATATTTATAAATTCCTAAACCACCAAGAATAACACCAGTTGTAACAAATATAACTAAAATTCGAGCAGAAGTAAGTTTAGTTTTATCTATAAGTATTTGACCAATGATACAAATTAAACCACCAACAATAAAAGCCTTAAGCATAAGGAGCCAATCAATACTCTGTAAAAAATCCATAAATTATCCTTTCTCCATTTCAATAGAAATAGCATGAGCAATACCAGGAATAGACTCACCTTGTTGTGAAGTAGTAGAATTCATTAAAGCACCTGTAGCCATAAGTAAAATTCTTTTCAAAGAACCCTGTTTCATAAGTTTATATAAATAACCAGAAAATACAGTAGCAATACAAGCACAACCACTACCACCAGAATGAGTATCTTGTACATTTTTATCAAACATAAGAACACCACAATCATTGTAATTCTCTGAAATATCTAGCCCCTTAGATTTAGCCAAATCTATTAAAATAGATTTACCTAAATGACCAAGGTCACCAGTAATAATAGCATCATAATATTCTGGAGTTCTACCAGTATCCTCAAAATGAGCAAGCAAAGTAGAAAGTGCAGCTGGAGCCATAGCAGCCCCCATATTATTAGCATCTTTAATACCCATATCAGTTATGATGCCTGGTGTAATATGAGTAATATATGGGCCAAGACCCTTTTTTGATAGAATAGCAGCACCAGCACCAGTAACAGTCCATTGACTAGTTGGAGTCCTTTGATTACCAAGTTCTAAAGGAAATCTAAACTGTTTTTCAGCACTACAAAAATGGCTAGATGTAGCACAAAGTACATTTTGACAAGCTAAACTATCAATAAATACAGAACCAATACATAAACTTTCAACAAAAGTAGAACAAGCACCAAAAAGTCCAAAAAAAGGAATATTACTATCTCTCATACCAAAATTAGAAGAAATACATTGATTAAGTAAATCTCCAGCAAAAGAATAATCAATATCTTTGCTAGATAAACCAGATTTAGCTAAGACAGAATTAACAGTCTCTTTAAAAATCTTAGTTTCAGCCTTTTCCCAAGTTTTTTCTCCCCAAAATTCATCATCTAAACACTTATCAAAATACTTAGCAAGAGGACCGTCAGACTCCTTAGGACCAACTATAGATGCAGTATTAAGAATAGTAGGTGGATTGTCTAATTTTAAAGTTTGATTACCTAATTTTTTCAAAATAAACCTCCTAAATAAAGAAACAAGAAATAATGCCAACAATAATTGATGCAGAAATACCAAAAACTAAAACAGGACCTGCAACAATAAACATTTTGCTACCAACACCCATGATATATCCTTCAGATTTATACTCAATAGCTGGTGATACTATAGAATTAGCAAAACCAGTAATAGGAACTAAAGAACCAGCACCTGCAAATTTACCTATTTTATTAAAAATATTAAGAGCAGTTAAAAATGCAGAAATACCAATTAAACTAATAGAAACAATAGTACTTGCAGAAGTTTGGTCTAGTCCTTTAAAAATGCAAAATTCAAATATAAATTGACCAATAATGCAGATTAAACCTCCTACTAAAAAAGCATGTAAGCAATCTTTTAATATAGGTGATTTAGGAGCTTTGTTTTCAACATAAGCATTATACTCTTTTGGCGTTTCAATTGGATTCATATATCCTCCTATCTGCTTTGATCTACCATAAAGGTAATATCTAAATCAACATAATATTCAGTCATTTTATTTACAGTAACTTTAGCTCTTTGATCTAAAATTTTTAAACTGGTAATATAGTCAATAGACTTAGCAACCTCTTCTAAAGTTTTCACAGTAGCATCCTTCCATGAAATTGTAGACCTACCTGTAACTTGTATATGTTTTTCAATTCCCATAATAACCTCCTAAAAAATAATTTCTATGTATATAATTTCCACCTTTTCAAAAAATATGCACAAAAATTAAATTTTGTGTTAAAATGTATTAGCAAGAATATATTTAGAAAGAGGAATAAAAAAATGATAGGATATATTAAAGGAAAAATTGAAGTAAAAACAAAAGATTATGTTATATCAGATGTAAATGGAGTTGGATATAAAATATTTATGTCAGATAAATCTATTAATAGTATTGAAAAAGGAAATGAAGTTAAGATTTATACTTTTATGAAAGTAAGAGAAGATGATATAAGTTTATATGGATTTTTAAATAATGAAGAATTAATAACATTTGAACAATTAATAAGTGTTGGAGGAATAGGAGCAAAAAGTGCAATTACTGTACTTAGCAATATATCTCCTTCAAAGTTTGCACTTTCAGTAATTACAAATGATGTAAATACACTAAAAAAACTTCCAGGAATAGGAGCAAAAACAGCTCAAAGAATTATTTTAGAATTAAAAGATAAAATGAAAACAAATGATGCTGTAGATAGTAAAAGTGTAGAAAATTTATCAGATAATATTGAAATAAATAATAATATTCAAGATGCAATAGAAGCTTTATGTGTATTAGGATATATGAGAAAAGATGTAGAAAATGTTTTGTCTAAGATTAATACAGATAATTTATCAGTAGAAGAGATTATAAAGCAAGGATTAAAGTTTTTAGGAAGGTAATGATTATGCAAAAAAGTTATTTAGAAGTTAATCTAAAGAATTTTGAAGAAAATTTAGAAAAAATACAAAAATATGTTGGGAATAATACAATAGTTGCTCCAGTTATAAAAGCAAATGCCTATGGAATAGGAACTGAAAAATTAAAAGATATTTTTGAAAGAAAAAATATAAATATTGTAGTTGTAGCAACTCTTGAAGAAGGAATTAAACTAAGAAATATTGGATATAAAATGCAAATACTTTTATTAAATGAACTTCTTAAAGACGAAGCAAAAAAAGCAATACAATATGACTTAACAGTTGGAGTATCTGATATTAATGTTTTAAAAACATTAAATAATGAAGCAAAAAAACAAAGTAAGATAGCTAAAGTTCATATAGAAATAGATACAGGAATGGGAAGAGTAGGTATAAATCCTGAAAATGCAATTACTTTTTTAAAAAAAGCAAAAGAACTACATAATGTAGAAATAGAAGGAATTTATACACATTTTGCTGTAGCAGATACTGATAAAGAATATACAAAAACTCAAATAGATATTTTTAATAAAACTATAACAGATTTAGAAAATAATAATTTAAAATTTAAATATATACATGCATCTAGCAGTAGCGGAATATTAAATTTTAGAAAAGCTAAATTTAATATGGTAAGACCAGGTATAATACTATATGGGTATATGCCAAATGAAGAAATGAAAAATATATTAGAAATAAAGCCTGTTACAAAATTAGTATCACATGTAGTCTTTGTAAAAGAAATAGAAAAAGGAACATCAATAAGTTATGGAAGAACATATATTGCAGAAGGTAAAAGGAAAATTGCCACAATACCTTTAGGATATGCAGACGGTATTAAAAGAATATTATCTAATAAAGGAAGAGTATATATTAATGGAAAATATGCTAAAATAGTTGGACGTATTTGTATGGATAATTTTATGGTAGATGTAACTGATATTGATGTAAAAATAGGAGATACTGTATATATATGGGATAATGAAAATATATCTATAGAAGAAATAGCAAATTTATGCGATACTATTAATTATGAGATTTTATGTACTATATCTAATAGAGTAAAAAGAGTATATATATAATTTTAGTAAAATAAGAAAAAATAAGTAAAAAAGTAAAAGAAAGAGAAAAAGAAAAAAGTAAAAGAAAAGAAGAAAAAATTAAAATAAAAATTAAAATAAAAACAAAAATTGAAAGAAATGGTAAAATAAAAGAAATGAAAAAAGGATGTGATAATTATGAATACAAATGAACCACTAGCATATAGAATGATGCCAAAAAACTTAGAAGAATATGTTGGTCAAGAACATATTTTAGGAAAAGATAAAGTGCTTTATAGGACAATTAAAGCAGATAGATTATCAAGTATAATATTATGGGGGCCACCTGGTTGTGGAAAAACATCTCTAGCTAGAGTTATAAGTAATACAACTAAATATAAGTTTGTAAAATTAAATGCTGTAACAGCAGGTGTTTCAGACATAAAAAACGCTATAGAAGAAGCTCAAAACACTTTGCTAAATCCAAGTCGGAAAATGTATCTTATTTATAGATGAAATACATAGATTCAATAAGCTTCAGCAAGATGCACTGCTTCCTTATGTTGAAAAAGGTACAGTTATTTTAATAGGAGCAACTACAGAAAATCCATATTTTGAAGTAAATAAAGCATTAATATCTAGGAGTATGGTATTTCAGCTTCATGAACTTACTATGGAAAATGTATATGAAGTTTTAAAAAGAGCAATAAATAGTGAAGAAGGATTAAAATCATATAATCTAAAGATAACAGATGAAACACTAAAAAAGATAGCAGAAACCTCTAATGGAGATGTAAGAACAGCATTAAACGGATTAGAAGTAGCTGTACTTACAACTCCAATGGATAGTGACGGATATATACATATTACTAATGAAATTGCAAAAGAATGTGTTCAAACAAGAAAAGCAATATTTGATAAAAATGGCGATTCACATTATGACAATATTAGTGCATTTATAAAATCAATGAGAGGGACAGACCCTGATGCAGCAGTATTTTATTTAGCAAGAGCATTAAATGCTGGTGAAGATCCAATGTTTATTGCAAGAAGAATAGTAATTGCAGCAGCAGAAGATGTAGGATTAGCTAATCCATTAGCATTAGTAATAGCAAATTCAGCTATGCAAGCAGTCCATATGGTAGGAATGCCAGAAGCAAGAATAATACTATCAGAAGCGGCAATATATGTAGCTACATCCAAAAAATCAAATGCCTCATATTTAGCTATTGATAAAGCTCTATCTGATGTACAAAATAAAGATACAGGAATTGTACCAATGCATATAAGAAATGCACCAGCAAAAGGAATGGAAAAAGAAGGGTATCATGTAGGATATAAATATCCCCATGATTACCCAAACCATTATGTAGAACAACAATATCTACCAGATAAAATGATAAATGAAAGATATTTCATACCAGATGAAAACATAGACACTAGCAATTTTCAACCAAAGGGGACGGGCCATTTTGGTTGAAAAAAATCCTTAAACGTAAGAAAATCAAGGAAATAAGATATTAGTTTTGATAATTTTAAAAATATATGTAGAAAATTAATTACATTATTTAGATAAAAAACTAATTTCTGATAATATAAAGATATTAA
>CALXQA010000037.1 GCA_944390335.1 uncultured Clostridia bacterium | reverse complement strand
AAAATTATCTAAATAGATTGACTTTAATCAAAAAGCGTGATAAAATAATACTGTTATTTTAAGATGCCATAATAGGCACTTAAAGTGGCAGTATTTTAATTTTAGGAGGTGAAATTTAAGTGCCAACAATTAATCAATTAGTAAGAAAAGGAAGAAAAAGTTCAAGAGCAAAATCAAAGTCACCAGCTTTACAACATGGATTCAACTCTATGAAGAATAGACAAACAAATAGAAGATCACCACAAAAAAGAGGTGTATGTACTGTTGTAAAAACTGTAACACCAAAAAAGCCAAACTCAGCTTTAAGAAAAGTTGCAAGGGTAAGACTTTCTAATGGATATGAAGTAACATCATACATTCCTGGTGTAGGACATAACTTACAAGAACACAGTGTTGTTCTAATAAGAGGAGGAAGAGTAAAAGACCTTCCAGGTGTTAGATATCATATTATAAGAGGAACATTAGATACAGCAGGTGTAAAAGACAGAATGCAAGGAAGATCTAAATATGGAGCTAAAAAGCCAAAGAAATAATATTTAGATAATTAGTGCAATATAATTGATAATTTAGGGCTTAAATTTGAGATAGATTGCACTTGTCGGAAAAGTAAAGCTTTTCAGAGTACCTAGATGTAAGGATTTACATCAAATATAAATAAGGAGGGAAGAATAGTGCCAAGAAAAGGATATGTAGCAAAAAGAGACGTATTACCAGATCCAATATATAACAGTAAAATAGTTACTAAACTTATTAATAATGTTATGTTAGACGGTAAGAAAACAGTTGCACAAAAAATAGTATATGATGCATTTGATATAATAAAAGAAAAAATGCAAAAAGATCCACTAGAAGTATTTACAGAAGGCTTAAATAATGTAATGCCAGTTTTAGAAGTAAAAGCTAGAAGAGTAGGTGGTGCAACATATCAAGTTCCATTAGAAATAAGACCTGAAAGAAGGCAGACATTAGGATTAAGATGGCTTGTAAGATATGCAAGAACAAGAAATGAAAAATCAATGGCTGTAAAATTAGCAGCAGAAATAATGGATGCTGTAGCAGGAAATGGTGGAGCATTTAAGAAAAAAGAAGATATGCATAAAATGGCTGAAGCTAATAAAGCTTTTGCACATTATAAATTTTAAAAACAGGAAGGAGAAAAAAATATGGCCGGAAGTGGAAGAGAATTTCCTTTAGAAAAAACTAGAAATATAGGAATAATGGCTCATATTGATGCGGGAAAGACAACAACAACAGAGAGAATACTTTTCTATACAGGTAGAACTCATAAAATAGGAGAAGTGCATGATGGTGCAGCTACTATGGACTGGATGGTTCAAGAGCAAGAAAGAGGTATAACAATTACATCAGCTGCTACAACATGTCATTGGCTAGGAAATAGAATAAATATAATAGATACTCCAGGACACGTTGACTTTACAGTTGAAGTTGAAAGATCTTTAAGAGTTCTTGATGGTGCAGTTTTAGTACTAGCAGCAAAAGGTGGAGTTCAACCACAATCAGAAACTGTTTGGAGACAAGCAGATAAATATCAAGTACCAAGAATGGCATATGTAAATAAAATGGATATTACAGGTGCTGATTTTTATGGATGCGTTGATCAAATGAAAGAAAGACTAGGTTGTCATCCAGTTCCAATACAACTACCAATAGGAAGTGAAGATAACTTCAAAGGAATAGTTGACTTGATAAAGATGAGAGCATTTATCCATAAAGATGATTTAGGAAAAGATATAGAAGAAACAGATATTCCAGAAGATATGAAAGCTGATAGTGAAAGTTATAGAGCAGAGATGATTGAAGCTGCAGCAGAACAAGACGATGAATTAATGATGAAATATTTAGAAGGCGAAGAGCTAACTGAAGAAGAAATCAAAAAAGGACTAAGAAAAGGAACAATTGCAAATACCTTAGTACCAGTAACATGTGGTTCATCATATAAAAATAAAGGTGTTCAAGAATTATTAAATGCTATAGTAGACTATCTTCCATCACCATTAGATATACCACCAATAAAAGGTGTAGATGAAGATGGAAATGAAGTAGATAGAAAAACTGATGATGGTGAACCTTTCTCAGCATTAGCATTTAAGATAATGACAGACCCATTCGTAGGTAAACTATGTTTCTTTAGAGTATATTCAGGAACAATGGAAACAGGTTCTACAATATTAAATGCAACAAAAGGAAAGAAAGATAGATTAGGAAGAATCTTACTTATGCATGCAAACCATAGACAAGATATAGATAAAGTATATGCTGGAGATATAGCAGCAGCAGTTGGTTTAAAAGATGTATCAACAGGAGATACTTTATGTGATGTAAATCATCCAGTTATATTAGAGTCAATGGAATTCCCAGAACCAGTTATAGATATAGCTATAGAGCCTAAAGATAAGGCAAATAGTGAAAAAATGGGAGTAGCTTTAGCAAAACTTGCAGAAGAAGATCCTACATTCAAAACATGGACAGATCAAGAAACAGGTCAAACAATTATAGCAGGAATGGGTGAATTACACTTAGACATAATTGTAGACAGGTTAAAAAGAGAATTCAAAGTAGAATGTACTGTAGGTAAACCACAAGTTTCATATAAAGAAACAATAAGAAATAAAGTAAGAGTACAAGGAAAATTTGTACGTCAATCAGGTGGACATGGACAATATGGTGATGTATGGTTTGAAATGGAACCACTAGAGCCAGGTTCAGGAGTTCAATTTGAAAGCAAAATAGTAGGCGGAGCAGTACCAAAAGAATATATAAAACCAGTAGAAGAAGGAATGAGAGAAGCTGCTATGAGTGGTGTACTTGCTGGATATCCAGTTATAGACTTTAAAGCAACTCTAGTAGACGGATCATACCATGAAGTAGACTCATCAGAAATGGCATTTAAAGTCGCAGCATCTATGGCATTTAAAGAAGGTTGTAGACAAGCGAAATCAGTATTATTAGAGCCAATAATGAAAGTTGAAATAACAGTACCAGAAGAATATATGGGAGATGTTATAGGAGACATAAATGCTAGACGTGGAAGAATGGAAGGAATGGAAGCAAGAAGTGGTAACCAAGTAATAAGAGGATTTATACCATTATCAGAAATGTTTGGATATGCAACAGACCTTCGTTCAAAAACACAAGGAAGAGGAACATACTCAATGGAACCTTCACACTATGAAGAAGTACCAAAATCTATATTAGATCAAATAGTTTCTTCAAGAACAAAGAAACAAGACTAAAAGACTTGCATTTTTATAGAAAATATTATAAAATAAGAATGCATAACAAAGTTATTAATATTAAAATAATAAATAAAAATTTAAGGAGGATTTAAAATGGCTAAGGAAAAATTTGTAAGAAGTAAGCCACACGTTAACATAGGAACAATCGGACATGTTGACCATGGTAAAACAACTACAACAGCAGCTATTACAAAATGGCTAAGTTTAAAAGGACAAGCACAATTTGAAGATTATAGTGCAATTGATAGTGCACCAGAAGAAAAAGCAAGAGGAATCACAATTAATACAGCACATGTTGAATATGAGACAGACAAGAGACACTATGCACACGTTGATTGCCCAGGACACGCAGACTATGTAAAGAACATGATTACAGGTGCTGCACAAATGGATGGAGCAATATTAGTTGTTTCAGCAGCAGATGGTCCAATGCCTCAAACAAGAGAGCATATACTATTAGCAAGACAAGTTGGTGTTAAATACATCGTTGTATATTTAAATAAATGTGATATGGTTGATGATCCAGAACTACTAGAATTAGTTGAAATGGAAGTAAGAGACTTATTATCAAGCTATGGATTCCCTGGAGATGAAATACCAGTTGTAAAAGGTTCATCATTAAAAGCATTAGAATCTACATCAAAAGATCCAAATGCACCAGAATATCAATGTATAAAAGAATTAATGGATGCAGTTGATAGCTATATACCAACACCAGAAAGACCAGTTGATCAACCATTCTTAATGCCAATCGAAGATGTTATGACAATTTCAGGAAGAGGAACAGTTGTAACAGGAAGAGTAGAAAGAGGAGCATTAAAATTATCAGATGAAGTTGAAATAGTTGGACTTTCAAAAGAAAGAAAGAAAACAGTTGTAACAGGAATAGAAATGTTTAGAAAAACACTTGATCAAGCAGAAGCAGGAGACAATGTAGGAGTTCTATTAAGAGGAATTCAAAGAGAAGAAGTAGAAAGAGGTCAAGTATTAGCAAAACCAGGAACAATACATCCACATACAAAATTCAAAGCACAAGTATACGTTCTAACAAAAGAAGAAGGTGGACGTCATACACCATTCTTCAATGGATATAGACCACAATTCTATTTCAGAACAACAGACGTTACAGGATTAATAGATCTACCACAAGGAACAGAAATGGTAATGCCTGGAGATAACGTAGATATGACAATTGAATTAATAACACCAATCGCTATTGAAACAGGATTAAGATTTGCTATTCGTGAAGGTGGAAAGACAGTTGGTTCTGGAGTTGTTTCAGAAGTAATTGAATAATAATATAAAAAATAGCAAGGGAGGCAAGAAATTGTAATACCTTGCTATTTTTTTATTAAATTAAAAATTATTTGTCTAATTCATAACAAAAAATAAATAGAAAAAAATAGAAGTATAGTTTTTAAGGTATTTATGATTTATAAACATTGACTTTTAAGCAAATTCAGTATATACTCTATATATAAAAAATTGGGAGAGAATTAAATGAAAAAAGGATTATTAAAATATATAATTTTTATAATATTAATGCTTCTAATAAATATAGAAATAGTATTTGCAGAAACAGGGAAGGTCAAAGATACAGAGTATTTAAATTTAAGAGAAGAAGCATCAACATCATCTAATATCTTAACAAAAATGCCAAGTGATGCAACATTTGAGATATTAAGTGAAAATGGAGATTGGTATCAGATAAAATATCAAGACTATACAGGGTATGTAAGTAAGCAGTATGTAGAAGTAGAAGGAAATAGTAATGTAAATACAAAAATAGAACCACAAGCAAATGCAAAAGCAGTTGTAAATAAAACATCAGATATTTATGTATTACCATTATTAAATAGTACAAAAATAGGAAATATATCTCAAAGTAGTGAGGTATTAGTTATATCATTAAATGGGAAATGGGCATATATACAAAATGATAATATCTCAGGATGGATATATAAAAGTAATATAGCGGGATTACAAGACGTAAATACAGGAGAAGAAAATAATAATAGTGAACAAAATAACAATGAGAATCAGACGCAAGATAATAATCAAAATATAGAAAACAATGAGAATAATAATACAGTAGATGAACAAACAAATGAAAATGATAATCAAGAAGATAATAGTAATTATCCAAAAACAATGTATGTAAATGTAGAAGCAGTATATATTAGAGAAAGACCAACAACAGAATCCAGTGCAGTAGCAAGTGTAGGATTAAATACACCTGTAACAGTAAACGGAGAAGAAGGAGAATGGTATAAAGTACATGTAACAGACGGAAGTGGTTACATGATGAAGAAATATTTATCAGAACAAAAAAATTAAAAAATTGGTGGGGCACAAAGAAAGGAAAAAATGAAAAGACCAATTTGTGCAATAGCCATTATATATATCTTAGTTATAATAGGACTACACTTTTTGGGTGTAGTCTTTTTGGATTATGATAAAGTATATGAAGAAATGTCTAAATATTCAGAAAAAAGAATAAAAGCAATAGTAATAGATGAAAAAGAAGAGAAAGAATATAAATATGTGTATATAATTAAAATTTTAGACAATAACAAACTAATAAATGGAAAAAAATATATATTAAATATAAAAAAGGGAAATGAAAAAATAAGTAAATTAGAATATGGAGATATAATAGAATTTAAAGGAGAATATACAAAACCAAGCTCAAAAAGAAATTACGGAGGATATGACTATTCTCTATATTTAAAAACACAAAACATATATGGAAGTATAGAAACAAGTAGCTTTAAAATATTAGAAAAAGATAAAGGAAATAAAATATATGGAGCAATATATAAATTCAAAGTAGCTGTAAAAAATAAATTAAGAAAATATTTAAAAAAAGAGCAAGCAGAACTATGTATAGGTTTAGTTATAGGGGATAGAACAGGGCTATCAGAAGAAGTACAGGAAGACTTCAAAAATGCAAACTTAACACATATGCTAGCTGTATCAGGATCACATTTTACATATATAATATTAGCAGTAACATATTTAAATAATGGAATAAAAAGAAAAAGATTAGGAAATATTATAACAATAATAGTAATAATACTATTTATGAACTTAACAGGAAACACAGCATCTGTAGTAAGGTCTGGAATAATGGCAATAATAACAGTTTTATCAAGCTTTGTTTATAAAAAATCAGATATATGGACAAGTATGGCAATAGCAATAATAATACAATTGGTTCAGAACCCATATATAATATTTGATATAGGATTAATACTTTCATATGGAGGAGTAATAGGAATTGTATTATTTTATAGAGATGTTTTAAACTATATAAATAAAAAAATTGAAAAAATATTAAAAATAAAAGAAATAGAAAAAAACGAAGATAACAAAGCAAAATTAATAAAATATATAAATGAAGGAATAAGCGTAACAGTATCTGCAAATATAATTATAATACCAATAATGGTATTTAACTTTAATACACTATCATGTACATTCATAATATCAAACCTATTAGCAGGACCATTATTAGGAATTATCGTAATATTTGCTTTTTTAATAATATTTGCAAGCTTTATACTACAAGAGTTAATTATACCATTTTTCTATATATTAGAAATAATGTTAACAATACTTATGAACATAGCAGAAATAAGTGGAAATATGCCACTATCAAAAATATATTTACCAACTCCTAATATATATTTATTATTATTATTGTATCTAAATATTATACTAATAAAATACTTCAGAGAAAAAAGCAAAAAAATTAAAAAGTATTTAGTAATTTCAGTAATAATAATTTTATGTCTAAACTATATATATCCAATTATAAACTCCAAAAAGAAAAATATAGAAATAAACTTCATAGATGTAGGACAAGGAGACTCTACATTAATAAGAATTGAAAATAAAAGTATATTAGTAGATGGTGGAGGAAGTATGTATACAAATAGCTTTGATGTAGGAGAAAAGACTTTATTTCCATATTTATTAGATAGAGGAATAATGAGTTTAGATTATTTAATAGTATCACATTTTGATGCAGACCATTCGCAAGGATTAAGCTATGTACTAAAAAATATGAAAGTAAAAAATATAGTTATTTCAAAACTAGGGCAGGAATCTAAAGAATATGATGAATTTATGAAATTAGCTATAAAGCAAAAATCAAAAATGTATTATGTAAAAAAAGGAGACTTATTAAAAATAGGGAAGGGAATTATTGAAATAATATATCCTGATAATGAAATAATAAATGAGAATGTAAAAAATAATAATGCAATGGTATTTAAATTAACATATGACAATATATCAATGCTATTTACAGGAGATATCGAAGAAATTGCAGAAAAGAAAATACTAAATATTTATAAAGATAATAAAGAAAAATTAGAAGCAGATATATTAAAAGTAGCCCATCATGGCTCAAAAACATCTAGTATAAAAAATTTTTTAGAAACAGTAAACCCTAAAATAGCTTTAATAGGAGTAGGAGAAGATAATAACTTTGGACATCCAAATAGTGGTGTAATTCAAAGATTAGAAGATATTAATGTAAAAATATATAGGACAGATAAATGTGGAGAAATTATAATTACAATAGATAAAAAGAATGAAGACAATATAAATATCCATACAATGATTAATAACAAAACTAAATAAAAAAATAATATATAAGAAGTGATATATAAAAAATAATATTAAAAATTAATATATAAAAATAATAATAGAAGAAAAATAAATGCAATAAAAATGAATAAAAATTCTAAAATTGGAAAAAATACCATTAAAAGAAAGATGGAGATGAATTATGAAAAAATCTACTATAATAATACTAGTTTGTTTAGCAATTGTGCTTGGAATGATATTTGGAATTATTTTTGGTATATTAGATGATAAGAAAATAGAGCAGGCACAGATTAATGAAATAATCAAAGTAAATGAATTGATTGAAAAAAATATTATAACAGAAAATAAAGTAGAAGAAGACATAGTACAGACAAATCAATCAGATGTGAAATTATCGCCAGATGCAGTAATATGTTTTGAAAAATATTATAAAGAATGTGGACATACCATTGTTCAAAAAGAACCAATAGAAGATGATGAAGTTAATAAAACAGAAGAATATTTTAAAACTGCATATAGTGATTGGACAATAGAAAGCTTCAGTCAAAATGAAGTGAAATTATACAAAGAAATAGAAGGAATATGTAATCAACATTATTTAATAACAATAAAAGATGAAAACATAGCAATATATACTATAGATTCAGAAGGAAATAAAATCTTAAAAGAAGTAACTGATATACCAGTAATGTATTTACCAAAAGAGGATATAGAACTTTTAAAACAAGGACTAACTGCAAATGGAGAAAATGAATTAGCAAAAAAATTAGAAGATTTTGAATAAGAAACAAAATAAAAATAAACCAAGGGGGACGGGCCTTTTTGGTTGAAAAAAATAACAAGGATATATTTAAATAATATATAAAACCTTGTTATTTTCACATATATAAGTACTTTTAAGCTTCGCTTCAACCAAAAAGGCCCGTCCCCTTTGGTTTATTTTTTCTTTTCTGGTACTGTTTGTGAATGCTTTTTTAATTCTTCTTTATTAGGTAGATATCCATTTCCATAAAAATATATAAAATATTTTATTAGTGAGAATAATGCAAATATAATAGCTAGTATGTAAATATATATATCATAATCAGGTAAATTAAAAATTTCTATTAAGCAGGAACTTACAACAGCTATATAAATGAGTACAGTAGTTAATTTTCCATACCATTTACTAGATACTACTAGGCTTTTTCCATATAAAAATGATGCTCCAGCTATCATTACTGTTTCTTTTAGAACTAATATTACAACTATCCAAATAGGGATTATATTTTTTATTGATAATGTCAATAGTACAGATAGCTGTGTTAATTTATCTGCTAAAGGATCCATTAATTTACCAAAGTCTGATATGGCATTATATTTCCTAGCAATTTTGCCATCTAATACATCAGTCAAAGATGATAATGTAAATAATATTAATGCTAATAAATAATTATCATATATAATTGATACTACAATTGATGGTATAAATATAAATCTTATTACTGTTAGAATATTTGGTATGTGCTTCATACAGTCCCCCTATTTTTTTACATTAAATGTAAGTTTATTATCTTTTAAATCAACATATACTTTTTGTCCATTCATTAGTTCATTTCTTAATAACATATCTGATAATTCATCTTCTACATATCTTTGTACTGCTCTTCTAAGAGGTCTTGCACCATATTTAATGTCAGTACCTTTCTCAAGCAGATATTTTTTAGCTTCTTCTGATACATACATTTTTATATTTCTATCATTTAATACATTTTGTGTATCTGCTAACATTAATTCAACTATTTTTGTAAGTTCTTCATTATTTAATGCTTCAAATATTACGATTTCATCTACTCTATTTAAAAATTCTGGTCTAAATGTTTCTTTTAGGCTATCATATACTTTAGTTTTTACATATGATGATGTTCCAAAACCAATTGAATTCATATTTTGATTTGATCCAGCATTTGATGTCATTATTATTATTGTGTTTTCAAAACTTACTGTATTTCCTTGGCTATCTGTAAGTCTTCCATCATCTAATACTTGAAGTAGTATATTAAATACATCACTATGTGCTTTTTCTATTTCATCTAAAAGTACTATTGAATATGGATGTCTTTTTACTTTTTCTGTTAATTGACCAGCATCATCATAACCAACATATCCTGGAGGTGCACCTATTAATTTTGCGGTTGAGTTACTTTCCATATATTCTGACATATCAATTCTTATAATGTCTTCTTCACTACCAAATACTTCACAAGCTAGTGCTTTGGCAAGTTCGGTTTTTCCTACACCAGTAGGTCCTACAAATATGAATGATGGTGGCCTTTTTGTACTTTTTAGTCCTGCTCTATTTCTCCTAATTGCACGGGCAACTGCTGATACTGCTTCATTTTGTCCAATTACTCTTTTATGAAGATTTTCTTCTAATGATAGTAGTTTTTGTGTTTCTTCTTCAGTGATTTTTTGAACTGGTATTTTTGTCCAGTTTTCTATTACTTTTGCAATGTCTTGTACTGTTAATGATATAGGTTTCATTTTTTTATTGATTGATTCTATTTGTTCTGTTAATGAGCATTCTTGCATTTTTAGCTCTGCCGCTTTTTTATAGTCTTCTGTAGAGTCTGCTTCAGCAGCAGCTTCTTTTTGCGATTGTACATCTGCAAGTTTATTTTTTAGTACTTCTAAATCATATAAATCTTTATTGTTTAAATTTATCCTTGAACATGCTTCATCTAAAACATCTATTGCTTTATCTGGTAAAAATCTATCGTGTATATATTTTTCAGACATTATAACTGTTTGTCTTATTACTTCATCAGGTATTTGGACTTTATGATAATCTTCATAATATTTTTTAATACCTTTTAAAATTTCTATACTATCAGATATTGATGGTTCTTCTACCATTACTGGCTGGAACCTTCTTTCTAATGCAGCATCCTTTTCTATATATTTTCTATATTCATTTAGTGTAGTAGTACCGATTAATTGTATTGTTCCATCTGCTAAAGATGGTTTTAAAATGTTTGCAGCATTCATAGAATGGTCTGCATCTCCAGCACCAATTATATTATGAATTTCATCTATAACTAATATAATATTTCCAGCTAATTTGCATTCGTCAATAATTGACTTCATTCTTGATTCGAATTGGCCTCTAAATTGCGTACCAGCTACTACTGCAGTCATATCTAATAAAAATACTTCTTTTGTTAATAGTTTTGCTGGTACATTTCCTTCTGCAATTCTTATAGCTAATCCTTGTGCTATTGCTGTTTTTCCTACTCCTGGTTCTCCAATTAAACATGGATTATTTTTGGTTCTTCTATTTAATATTTGTACTATTCTAGATATTTCTTTTTCTCTACCTATAACATTATCTATTTCATGATTTCTAGCTTTACTTGTTAGGTTAGTTCCATATGTATATAATGTTTTTAATTTTTTATTTTGCTTTTTTTCTTCTTTTGTAGCTTTTTGTGTTCTTGAACTATTATTACTACTTTTATCATCATTACTATTTCCAAACATTCCTGAGAAAATAGAGCCTAGTGGAATAGCAAAACCTTTTGGTGCTTCATCACTATTTTGTGCGTTTTCTTCAAGTTCATTAGAGATTTTTTCTAAATCTTCTTGATTAATACCTTGTATTGCTAGATTACCTGAAAGGTCTTTGAACATTGAGTTTAATTGTTCTGTCATATTATTTATATCACTTTCAGAAAGGTTTGAATTATTTGAAAATGCATTTAAAGGATTTATTCCTCTTTTTTTGGCACATTCATAACAGTAACCTTCTGTTTTTAATTCTCCTTTTTCATTTTGTTTATTTACAAAAATGACTGCAGTATTTTTTTTACAATCTGAACATAACATATTTCATTTTCTCCATTCTAATTTAACTTATATAATAATACATTAAAATGCTCAAATAGTCAAATATTTAAGGCTATATAATTGTAACTTTAGTGTGAACATTAATAAGTTATGTTTTTGTTTGGAAATTCTATGTAGACAAATAAAAAATCATTTTTAATATTTTCTTTTATCTTGTTACAAAAATAAAATCATGATATAATAAAAATAACTTTGAAACTAATATGTAAAAAGTAGGAGATGTGAAAATATGAATACTAAAACTATAAGATATATTATATATATATTTATAATTGTAATATGCATAGTAGCAATTGGAATTGGTGTATATGCTCAATTTTTTATGGAAGAAGACATTGGTAATAACTATGATAATGATATATCAGCAGGAGGAAACCAAAATTTAGTCACAGGACAGGAAATAAAACAATCCTTCTTAGATTTATTTACAGATGAATTCTATATTGGTAACTTTGATGATTCTAATGTGAAAAAATTAGATAATAGTAACGAATTAGTATACACAGCATATTCAAGTTCAGAAACTGTAGAAGGAAAATATATGATAGACGTAAACATTCCTGTAATAAATATTGAGGGAGAAGTTGTAAATGAATATAATAGTATAACTCAAAGTGTGTTTGTTGATAAAATAAATGCTGTAATTTCAAATAGTTCTGTTTATACAATATATAATTTAGATTACATATCATATGTTAATAATAACATATTATCATTAGCAATAATGGCAACTATAAAAGAAGGAAATAATCCTCAAAGAATAATTGTACAAACATATAATTATAATTTAGCAACTGGAGAAAATGTAACACTTGATGATATATTAGAAGATAGAGATATAGAAAAAAGCGTTGTTGAAAACAAAATAAAAACAACAATAAATAAAGCAAGTGAAGATGCAAAAAAAATGGCACAATCAGGATATAATGTTTATCAAAGAAATCCAGAAGATGAAATGTATAAATTAGAAAATATACAAAACTTCATGGAAGGACCAAATGGAGAATTATATATAATATTTGCTTATGGAAATAATAATTACACATCAGAAATGGATGTAATAGAAATTTAAAAGTATAAAAAATAAATAGAGAAACAAAATTATTGCTTCTTTATTTATTTTTTCAAATATAATAATAAAATTAATTAATTAAGACTATAATATGTAATAAAAGAAATAAAAAATTTATTCTATTAATTAAAATAGAATAAATAAACGGAGTAATATATGTTAAAAAAACAAAAAGTCATTCATAGACTAATATGGTATGTCTTAATATTTAGTATAGTTGGATTAATTATAGAAACTATATATGGATATCTAACAACAGGGATATTAGAAAGTAGGAAAGGACTAATATTAGGACCATTTTGCCCTATATATGGTGTAGGTGCAGCAATACTATTAATTTTACTTGATAATATTAAAGAAAACAAAATAAAACTATTTTTGTATGGTGCATTATGTGGCACAATATTTGAATATATTTGTAGCTATGTTATGCAAGTAATGTATGGAAGTAGGTTTTGGGATTACTCATATACTACATTTCATATAAATGGTAGAGTATCACTAACATATACATTTTTCTGGGGAGTATTATCAGTAATATTAGTAGGTTATGTAAAAGTTATGCTAGATAAAGCTATTGATAAAATTCCATATAAAATTTGGGATAAAGCAATAATATATTTTTTAATCTTTGATGTCGTAATCACTGTAATTGGAATTAGCACATATATGAAAAGAGTAGAATACAAATATAACGGAATATATAAAGAAGAAAAGATATTAGACCATATTTTTAATGATAAAATCATGTCAACAATATTTCCGAATTTAAGATATATGGACCAAAACGGAAAAGAAATATACGCAGTAGAAATAATAAAGAAAGATGCAAGCAAGATAAAAAAATAAAAAACAATGGAAAAGTGGGCAATTTTGCTAAAAATAGCTCATTTTTTGATGTAAAAAACTGAGAAAAAAGTAAAAAAATTGAGTTTTTAGTATAATATATTTGAAATTGAAGAAAATATATGGTATAATTAATATTGTCGTCACAAAAATAAAGGAGTGTGAAAATTTATTTTAAGTAAAAGAATAGCATATTATATGAAACGAACGATAAAATTTCTTAAGATAATAGCTATTGCTTTAACAATAATAATTGCAATAATGTTCATAAAATTTAGACCAGCATATAGTGTAAGTCTAAATGGAGAAATGATAGGTTACGTAGGGGATGAAAAAGAGTTTAAAGAAAAAATAAATGAAAATGTATTAGACTCAGAAGAAGAAAATGTAGCTTTTGTAAAATTAGATAATGTAGAATATAATTTTGAACTAGTAAATAGAAATGAAGTAAATGACGATAAAGTTTTAGTTGCATTAGAAGATAACGCTACAAATGTATATAGAGTATATGAAGTAGCAGACTTAAATAATGAAAACGACAAAGTATATGTAAACACAATGGAAGAAGCGGAAGATTTAGTAGCATCATTAAAAGAAAACTATAATGAGATAGAACCAGACCTTGTTATAAACACAATTTACTTAGATGATGTAAGCGAAGTTAATGATGAAAACATTAAACTTGCTAAAGAAAAAATGACGGCCAATCTTCAAGAAGAATTAGAAGAAAAACAAGAAAAAGAAAGTAGAACAGTAAATGGAATATATTTAGCATATACACCTGTTACTGGAAGAATAACATCAAGATTTGGAGCAAGAGAAAGTATAAGAAGTCATACACATAAAGGAATAGATATAGGAGCAGCAGGAGGAACCACAATAGTTGCTACAGCAGGAGGAACAGTAACTTATGCAGGATGGAATAGTGGTGGATATGGAAACTTAGTAAAAATAGACCATGGAAATGGTGTTGAAACATATTATGGACATTGCAGTAAAGTATATGTAAAAAAAGGCCAGCAAGTTGAAGCAGGAGAAAAAATAGCAGCAGTAGGATCAACAGGGAGGTCTACAGGTAACCATTTACACTTTGAAATTAGACTAAATGGAGCACAAGTAAATCCACAAAAATATGTATATAAATAAAATTTCAACCAAAGGGGACGGGCC
>CALXQA010000036.1 GCA_944390335.1 uncultured Clostridia bacterium | reverse complement strand
TCTCTTAAATCATATACTATTTCTGATGTAGCCCAAGCTGTTATTCCTTTTATAAACGGAGTGGACTTATCATTTACCTTCAGTCTTATTATATCATTACTATCATTTTCATCTATTTTTATACTATGTCCACTTGCTGCAAAAGATTTTTCACTATTATATGTGATATCTGATAAATATATATAATCTGCATTTTTATTTGTTTGTTCTTCTCCATAACTTACATTTGATATACAAAACATTATTATGGCTAGTCCTAATATAAACAATATTCTTTTTATTTTTATCATAAAATATATCCTCCATAATGATATCTTTATCTATAATATTCTATCACATATACATAAGAAATTCAAGTTTTTTATCACCTAAACTCTTACGGATATCTAGCTTTCCTAATTTATTACTAATATTATATTGTCTTATTAGCTAATTTTATCTCTACTTATTTTTCCTCTTTATTTTTTACCTTTAAAGATTGTAAAATCTTACTAAATATATGCCTTTTTTAATATTATATAATGCCTTTTACTTGATTAAGATTAGTTCTTTTTACAATCAAATTTATATATTTTAGATTAATGTCATATAGAAAAATAACTAGAAATTAGCTTTATTACTAATATTCTAGTTATTTTTATCATTATACTATTATTTAGTTTTTAATAAATCTTTTTTATGTTTTAATTATATTATAAATGCTATATTCATTATAGAACTTTTTTTATTAATTTATAGATAATACTTCAAAAGCTTAAAACAAATCAAATAAATTTTTTGCATCAAAAAATAAATCATCTGGTATAGATATTTCATATTTATTGCTAAATCTATTAATAAATTCATCCGTTGGTTCTTTATTAATTCGGTATTCATTAGCAAGTACTTCTTTAATTTCTTCATGTAAATTATGTGCATTTTCCTTTTCTACATAGATAATTCCACATATTATACCAAATGATATATATATTTCATATATATCATCTTTTGCAGAAAACAGACTAACTTCAACTACATCATCATATACTTCATCAATTTCTAAATATTTTCCATTATATTGTCTTTCTTCTTCCGTAAAATGCTTTGTTACATTTTTCCACTCCATTTTTTCTCCTATAATATACTTTACATTCCCATTCTACCTAAGGAATCATAAAACTTATCAATTGCTTTTAGTTTTGGACTTACTATTATCTTAATTTTTGCCTTATCTGCTATATCTTTTAAAAACATTTTTGTTTCTTCATCTCTTACATATATACTCTTAGGTATTCCCATTTCAAAGAAATTATTTATTAAAATTTCTACAGATTCTACTATATAATCGTTTTCATTTTCATAGTCATTTTTGTCTATTAAATCATGTAATATTACCACTCCAGAATTTCTGTCTGCCATAAATCTTGCTCTAGGATAATAATATCTTCCATCTTCTTCTTTATTATCTCTTATTTTTATGGGAAGATAATTTAAAAATTCATATTCAATTTCCATTTCTGTTTTTGGCAGTTTCATTGCATATTTTACAAATTCATCATCAATTTTTATCTTATCATAATGTTTTTCTGGTAATATTAGTGGTGCAGGATAATTTACAAATAATTTTCTATCTTCATCATAAAATCTTATTAAAACTTCTCCATTTTCAAAATCTACTTTAAAGCCATTTACTATAATTGCTTTAAGCATCATATAGAAATTTTTTAATCCTTCTATCATTATTTTTACTTGCTTTATATTTATTGGACTTGGTTCATATCCTTTTTCAAAGTTTTCAAATGATATCCATGTTCCTCTAAAGCTTAAGTCCAATTCTTTAATTATTTCTCTATTTTTAGGTAATGTTTGTTCTCTTCTCATAAAATTACATGTAATACATTCATCATAATTTAATAATACATGTTCTGGTACTTGATTTTTTGCCATTTCTAAAAATCCAAAGACTTGTTCTCCCTGATAAATTGCTAATGCTTTGTGCATTCCTCCATGTCCCATTACACTACAATAAAAGATTTCGTCCATCTCCTTACATATATATACTAATAAATCCACGTCCCACAAATATTTCCATGGTTCTAATTTTTGTATTTTTTCAGCTACTTTATATAATTCTAACCATAATTCTTTTTCTTTTAAATTCATATATTTCTCCTATTCTTCATATTCTAAATTATTTTCCTTACACCATTTTATAGCTATTTCTTTTAGTTTTTTATTATATAATTCATAGTACTTATTTTCTAATCCTATTTCTATTAACTCCTATGCTTTATTATTAGTATCCATAAATTTTATTTCTAATTCATCTACATTTTTTTGTATTTTTACTTTTTTCATTGATACTCCCTCTTATTATATCTCTAGAATATCATAATTTTACCAATATTACAATAGGTAACATAGTAAGAATATATGCTAAATAGTCAATAGCGTATATATCATTATGATAGTGTGAGAATATTTAAATTTATATATTTTATAAATATTTTCACACTATCAGTTTTACTTTCCTTAATTTTCTTCGTGTTTTTCTATTTCAAGATATGGTAATATTTCACTAAATATTTGACCTCCTACTGGTGCTGCTACTCCTCCTCCTTGATGTCCTCCTTCCCCTGTTGGATTATATAGTGTAATTAATACAACTACTTGTGGGGCTTCTATTGGTGCTGTCCCTATAAATGAAGTTACATATTTATTAGTGTTTACACCGTCTTCTGATGTTCCTGTTTTTCCTCCTATATGGTACCCATTTACTTTTGCATTTTTTCCTGTTCCTTCATCTACAACAGTTTGCATCATACTTAAAACTTCTTTTGATGTTTTTTCTGAAATTACTCTCTCACCTTTTTGTACTTCTATATCTGTTACTTTCCTATTTCCATTTTCATCATATTCTGTATTACTAATTATCTGTTTTACTACTCTTGGCTTTATATATATACCACCATTTGCAATTGTAGAAAGCATTGTGGCCATTTGTATTGGAGTAATTTCAAATCTTTGCCCAAATGCTATTGTTCCTAATTCTACTGGTCCTACTTTTTCTTCTTTCAAAAATATTGAACTTGCTTCTCCTGGAAGGTCTATTCCTGTTGTTTTAAAGAATCCGAATTTATTCAAATACTCATAATATTTATGAACGCCTATTTTTTGCCCTAACCCTATAAATACTGGATTACAAGAATTCATAAGAGCTTGCCTTAAGCTTTCACTTCCATGAGGGTTATAATATCTCCAGCATTTCATTTTTACACCAGCAACATCAATATATCCTATACAATTAAATTCACCTGCTTTATCTGGTGTAGTTATCCCTTCTTCAAGAGCTGCAGATGTTGTAACTAGTTTAAAAGTAGAACCTGGTTCATATGTATCTGATATAGCTTTATTTCTCCAAAGACCTTGCATTTGCTTATTTTGTTCTTCTTTAGACAAGCTTTCGTCTACTTTAAAAGGTTCATTTAAGTTATAGTCGGGATAACCTGCTAATGCCAAAATGTCACCTGTTTTAGGATTCATTATAATTATATTTCCACCATCTGTACACTTATTGTCTATACAAGCTTCTTTTAAATATTTTTCTGCAATTCCTTGAATTGTAGCATCTATTGTAAGTATTAAATCATCTCCGTCTTTAGGCTCTGTATATGTTTCTGATGTATCTTCTATTGTACTTCCTGATGCATCTGTAATTCTACTTATCGCTCCATTTGTTCCTTTTAAATATTTATCATATTTAGCTTCTATCCCATTTAATCCTTGGTTATCAGAACCACAAAAGCCAATTATTTGTGAAGCTAAATTATTTAAAGGATAATATCTTTTTGTATCTTCATCTATATTTATCCCTTCTTTTATATTATTTTCATTCATCCATTTTCTAAGTTCATTTGTTTTATCTCTATCAACCTTCTTTGCTATTGTTTCAATTGATGACCTCTTCTTTACCTTTTTTAAAGTATTTTCATAATCTACTTCGAATAATTCTGATAATTTTTTAGCAACTTTTTCTTTATCTTCATTTTTTATATTCGTAGGATTTATTGTTACAGTCTCTACTGTACTACTTACTGCAAGTACAGTTTTTCCTGTAGAATCATATATTGTTCCTCTTTTTGCACTAACACTTCTATCTGCAGTTTGCTGTGCATATGCTTTTTCTCTTAAACTTTCTCCTTCTATTAATTGTATGTATCCTATTCTTGTTATCAATGCTATTATAATTATTAATACTAAAAAAATAGAATTTTTCATTCTCTTTTTTACACTTTTTTTTACTAACATATCTATACCTCCAATATATATGTATTTAAGAAAATAAAAAAAAGAACTAATATTAATTTCATTTAATATTAATTCTATTTTATTTTCCAAATAAATCATTTATTAGTGCTTCCCACCATGTTTCTTCTTCTTCTGTTTGTACTTCTTCTGCTGATGATTCTACATAGTCTTGTTTTGGTAAGCTAACATATACTTTTTGGTTATTGTCTAGTTTTTTCATTCCTAATTTTTCTTTTGCTTGTTGTTCTATATTATTTATATTTGTACTTTTTTCTATATTTAGATTTAATTGTGCATTTTGTTTTTGTATTTCTGCTAAGTTTGATTTTAGTGATTCTTTTTCATTGAATTTAGTATTTATTAATGAGTAACGATAACTTATTGTTAGTAATATTATGAATGCAAATAGTATGCCTACTATGTATTTTACTTTCTTTTTTGAGTATTCATTTACTTTACTTTTTTTATTTGCCAAATGCTTTTTTGTAGTTTTGTTTACTTTCTTTCTGCCTGGTTCATATTCTGGCTTAAGTTTTCTTGGGCTTGTCTCATATTCATAATAGCCTATCATCAGTTATCACCTCTTTACTTTTCTTTCTTTTCAAATATTCTTAATTTAGCACTTTTAGATCTTGGGTTTGTTTCTTTTTCTTCTATACTTGCTTCTATTGGCTTTTTTGTTATTATTTTTCCTAATGATTTACACCCACATATACAGTATGGTAAGTCTTTTGGGCATGTACATTTTCCTTGTGAGTCTATATATGCTTCTTTTACTGCTCTATCTTCTAATGAATGAAATGTTATTATGCAAAGCCTTCCGCCTTCTTTTAAACATTCTATTGATTCTTTTACTGTATTGTATAAAGGTTCTATTTCATTATTTACTTCTATTCTTATTGCTTGAAATGTCTTTTTGGCTGGGTGTCCTTCTTTTGTTTTTGGCAAGTTTTTTTCTATGATTTCTACTAATTCTTTTGTAGTTTCTATTGGTTTATTTTTTCTTAATATACATATACTTTTTGCTATTTTTCTTGCATATTTTTCTTCACCATATTTATATATTATATCTGCTAGTCTTTGTTCATCATATTTATTAACTACATCATATGCTGAAAGTTTTTGATTTCTATCCATTCTCATATCAAGCTTATTGTCACTTATATAACTAAATCCTCTTGTTTTTTCATCTAGTTGATATGATGATACTCCTAAGTCTAACAGTATTCCATCTACTTTATCTATTCCTATTTCTTCTAATATTTCTTTTATATTGTCATGGTTTCCATGTATTAATTTATAGTTTTTATACCCTTTTAAGTTGCTTTCTGCTGCTTTAAGTGCTTCTTCATCTTTATCAATCCCTATTAAGATTCCTTTTGGTGATAATTTTTTTATTATTTCTTTACTATGTCCAGCTCCTCCAATTGTTCCATCTACATATATTCCATCTGGTTTTATATTTAGTCCTTCTATTGTTTCTTTTAATAATACTGGTATATGCTTAAATTCCAATTAGATTCTCCTTTATTCATAAATAATAGCACAAGCAGTTGGCATAAATAGCCAACCGCCACTTTTTTCTTTTGTTAGTCATCTTTTGTTTAAATTGGTATTTTGCTGTTTTATCTTTAGTATATCTTACTCTTTAGTAAAATATAACTTTTTCCTATGTAAGTATCCTTTTTGGGATTTTGTCTTTTGTACACTTCTTCTTTTGTTTTTTAATATTTTTTCTTTTGTTATTTTTGTATTTTTTCTTTAGTTTGAATTTATATAAACTTATAAAAGTTATATACCTAACATTCCAAGGTTTGCCATGTTTTCTGCAATCTGATCTGCTGATAAATTTTCTTCACTATTATAGCTTTTCCATTTATCTTTGTTCCAGATTTCAATTCTAGTTCCTACTCCTGTTATTACTGCTTCTTTTTCTAATTCTGCATATTCTCTTAGGTTTCCTGCTACTAGAAATCTTCCTTGTTTATCTATTTCGCATTCTATGGCTCCTGATAAGAAAAATCTTACAAAGTCTCTGGCATTTTTGTTTGTGAGTGGTAGTGTTTTTAGTTTTTGTTCAAAGTTGTTCCATTCTTGCATTGAAAATCCGAATAAACATCCATCTAAACCTTTTGTGATTATAAATTTTTCTCCTATGTCTTCTCTTATCTTTGATGGCATTACTAATCTGCCTTTTGCATCTAGAGAATATTCGAATTCCCCTATTAACAACTTTTACTCACTTCCTTTTCACTTTTCACCACTTTGTACCACTTTTCTCCACTTCACTTAGATTGTAATACAATATAAAAAAAAATGCAATACATTTTTTGAAATTTTTTTATATTTTTTCAAAAAAGTTTTGCACATTTTATCCACATTTTTATGTAATTTCTTTTTGCTCTGCTTTATCAAATATTTCTTCTCTATTTTTTCTTCTATCTATTACATATGTACTTCCATATATAGTTTTTGCTAAGTGTTTTACTGCTGCTCCTGCTTCTCCTATTTCTAAGGTATTTTTAATAAGCAGCATAGATTTTTTTACATTATATATATGTAATTCCTTTATAGATTTTGCTTTTAAGAACTACTAAATGGTAACTAAATATTTTTTATTTTAAAGAATGTTAATTATTATAAATTTTCTATAATACTGTTTTGATATTCATTGTATTTACTTTTAAATTCTTCCTTTATGTCTTGTGGTAAATCACATATTTTTCTTCCCAATTTTGTTGTTGAACCTGTGTATATTTTTGTTGTTTTTATAACAGACTCTCTAGCTAGTCCCATATTTAACGCTCTATTCCCTTCTATTAAGACATCATATTTCCCACATGAAGCAGATGAAGAAATTATTACATAATTAATATCTATAAATTTTAATCCATTTTCTTTATCATCACCAATTACTAGAACAGGTCTTACTTTTTCTAGGTTATCACTTGGCTTTGTCGCTTTATATGTCCATATTTCTCCTATCATTAGTCCCATTCCTCCATTTCTGGTTGAAAAACTTCATTTATAAAATAATTAGCAATGCTCTCTTTTGATATTGTTTTATCACTTCTTTCATCTGGATCTAATCCTGTTCGTGATAAAATCCAAGGTTCTTGTTCATGACTTATTTTTTCTAAATATTTTGCGTCATATTTTCCGAAGTTCTTTATAACATAATTAATAATTTCTTTAGCCTCATCATCTAATTCTTCAACCTCGAAATTAGTATTTATAGAATTGTACTGATAGTTTTTGAACATATCATATACATTTCTAACTACGGGACCATGAACCCAGCCTTCTAAATCTTCCTTAAACAGAGGTCTATCGTAAAAAGCATAAGAATAACCTTGTGCTAAATACAATAACTTTTGCAATTTTAAAGGCTCTGGGTGTATTTCATTAATAATCCATTTTGCTATCGTTAAAGCATCATATATTATTCCCATCTTAATACCTCCTTACTATTATTATATGTAATATTGTATATTATATCACAACTTTATGTAAATTTCAACTTTTCATTTATTTACACTTTTCTATAATTATTTTATCATAGCAAGAGATAAAGTCAATATTTTACTGGAATAAAGAGAAAAAAAATTTCCGTAATATCCATTGAAATACTTTAATTGATATTTATAAAATGTTACTCTTAATCTTCTTGTTTCTTAGTAAATCTTTTTTATTTTTGTTGTTTACGACTTATATCATCACTATTTTTAATTTTAAACTATGTTCTTCTTGTATCTAAAAATTTTGCACATTTTATCCACATTTTTATTTAATTTCTCTTTGCTCTGCTTTATCAAATATTTCTTCTCTATTTTTTCTTCTATCTATTACATATGTACTTCCATATATAGTTTTTGCTAAGTGTTTTACTGCTGCTCCTGCTTCTCCTATTTCTAAGGTATTTTTAAATCTTTCTGGTGTAACTTCCACAACTCCTACACTTATTGTGGTTAATGGAAATTGCTCCATTACTCCTTTTCTATTTTCTACTTCTATATATCCTCTTTCTACATCTTCTTTAGAGAAATATTTTTCCACGCTCTTATCAAACTCTGCTATTATATTTTGACATACTTGTTCATAATCATCGCCTTCTACTATTGCTACAAAATCGTCTCCTCCAATATGTCCCACAAAGTTTTGTTCATTTTCATCATTTTTCATTACATTTTTTGTTATAACTCTTGCTGTTAATTTTATCATTTCATCGCCATTTGAAAATCCATATGTATCATTATATGCTTTAAAATTATCAAGGTCTATATATATCATTGCATAACTTTTACCATTTGATAATCTTTTTTTCATTTCTGCTTGAATCTGGACATTTCCTGGTAAGCCCGTAAGTGGGCTTACCATTCTATTTCTATTTAATAATTTCATTATATTCATTATACTATAATATAGTATTTCATCATTTATTGGCTTTGTTAAATATATTTCAACATCATTTTTTAATGTCTCTATAATATGATTTTGCTCTTTATTTGAAGATAGTACTATAATTGGTGTAATTGAGTTGTCCTCATTTGATTTTATTTGTTTAAATACATTTTCCATGTCTACATTTATATTATCTTCATTAACAACTACTATATCAGGAATATTTACTAATGCTTCTGATATTTCTGAAATTTTATAATTATGCACTTTTATACTTTTTTCTTTTTCCATTATTTGTACTAGTGCTTTATATATTATTTTTTCTTTATCTTCATCTAATACATAAATATGTTTCATACCTTATTCTCCTTATAACACGGCTGTAAATGATTGTTCTTCTGTTAATCCACTCATATTTGTTACTATAACTGTTATTGTATGGCTTCCAGATGTAAGTTCTTGACGTGCTGTAACTTCTTTTTGATTTATTGGAGTATTTCCAGTATCTGTGGTTACACCGTCTACTGTAATAGATATTTTACTTATACCTTCTTCGTCTTTTGCATTTATTAATAAGTTGTTTCCTTCTGATGTAATTTCAAATGTAGGTTTATTTGCTCCTTTTATTGTTTCTGTTCTTGTTTCTCTATTACCATCTTTGTCTACGGCTATTATTGTTAATGTATTTTGTCCTTTTTTTACTTCTATTCTTGTTTCTAATGTTTTCTTGTCTTGTGCGTTTTCATCAATATCTACTCTTGTTTCTTCTTCTTCGTTCCACTTATATGCAATATATGACATTTCTGTATTATCTGTAGCTCTTATATTTAGCTTACTTCCAACACTACTTATTTCTATCGTTGGCTTTGTATTATCTGTTCTTTGATTTATATATTGTTTTTGATATTCTGTTTCATTTCCATAATAGTCTGTTACTTTTATATTTAATATATTGTTTCCTGTTGGTATATCTATTGTAACTTCTAGTTCTACAGTTCCATTTCCTTCTACTACAGTTTCTTCTCCATCTCCCCATCTATATGTCATCTGTTTTAATGGTTTTTGTGTTACTATTCTTATTATTGCTTCTGCACCTATACTTTCCGTAGATACACTTGGATTGTCTTTTTCTTTTGGAACTGAACTTACTATTCCATATACAGAATCTCCTATTAGTATTATTCCAAATATTAAAATTAATATTGCAAATAACCTCACAGCTGATGCTACTGCTATTTTATTATTTGAACTTTTATATCCTTTATTTTTATTTATACTTTCCTCTTTTTGCATTTGCATTGATAATATTTGATTCATATATACACCTCTTTGGCTATTTATTTTATATTAATATTATACCTATTTTGCATTATAGCATACGTTTTTTTTAAAGTAAACGTTTTTTAGAATATTTATTTTCTATTTTGTCACATTTTGTTAATTTTTATTCTTCTTTTATAATTAAAAGGATAGCTTTTAACTATCCTTTTAATTATTTTTTATATTTTATATTATACTATATACCTTTTTATTAAGAATACTCCTCCAGCTATTATTGCAAGTGTTCCTGCTCCTATTGCTATATATGTTGGAGCTGAACCTGTTACCATTGTTAAGGCTACTGGAGCATCATCTATATCATCTTCTCCTTCTTCTTTATTGTTTGGAGTTGAGTCTATATCTGGTGTATCACTTTCATTATAGTCCTCACTAATTTCTGCTGTATTTATCATTACACCCATGTTTTCTTCATCATTTATCCATGTTAGTATCACTTCTACTGTTGCACTTTCTCCTGGCTGTAATAATGTATCTTTTAATTGGTCTGTTACTATTTTTCCATCTACCTCTTTCCATAATGGATTATCTGCTTGATTAAATTCTAATCCTTCTGGTATATAGTCTGATATTTCTGTTGCATATCCTGCTATTTCTCCTTCGTTTGTTATTCTTATTTGATATTTGAATTTAATTATTGTATTATCTATTCTTTTTTGGTTTAAGTCTACTTTTACTACTGGTTCTGGGTCTTGTTCTGCATAGTGTCCTGTGTCTTTTACTTTTTCTACTCCGTCTTCTATTACTATTACTTGACTTACCCATTTTCTTAAGGCTAAATCAAAGTATTTTACATAGATTTTTTCAATGTCTTGGTCATCTTCTCCTTCATTCCATTCATCTGGTGTTGAGTCTATGTCTGTTACATCATCTCCATCTTCATCTGTGTCTTTGCTTATTTCTGCTTTATTTATTATTATTCTATCTGATGTATTTGGCATTCCTACTCTGAATACTACTTTTACGTCTTTATAGTCTGGTCCTTCCATTGTTTCTGGATTATACCCCTGAAGTAAGTTTTCTCCTTCTACTTGTTCATTTTCTTTTGATAGATAGTCTGTTCTTATATATACTGCTTCTTCTGCATTTTCTGTTTCATTTCCGTTTTCATCATACATCTTCCATCTATATTGTTTATTTACTTCATTGTCTGGTAAGAATATTAGGCCTTCTGGTACATCATCTTTTATTTCTGCTGCATATCCTGCTTTTGTTCCTTCGTTATATACTCTTATTGTATATGTTACTAGGTCATTGTGTTCTACTCTTACTGGTTCTTTTGTATGATTATATTCAAAGCTTGTTATTTCTTTACCATCTTCTCCTATTGTTCCATATTTTGAAGTATCTACTTGTGGAATTCTATTTGTTATTTCTTCTGCATTTACACCTGTAATGAATTTTCTTAATGCTAAGTCAAATTTTTCTAGTATTATTTTTTCAAAGTCATCATCGTCTTCTTGTCCAGGTATATATTCTATTCCTGAGTTTATTTCATCATCTTTATAGTTTGGTAAATCTTCATCTGATGGTAATACTACATCTTTTGAATTATCTCTATCTACTAAGTTTGAATCATTACTATATTCTGTTATTTCTGCTATATTAGTTATTTTTTTCTGAGTTTGTGCTGTTTCTTTTACTTTGCATCTTACTTGCACATCTCTATAGCTTATTTCTTTTGTCTCTGGATTAAATGCTTTTATTATATTGTCTACATCATTTTCTTTAGATAGTTTTGTTGTCCTTATAGTTCTTTGTGTACTATCTGCTGGGTCTAGTATCCATCCATTGCTAATATTTATTTCGTCATCTATTATAAATTCTAGTTCTGGTGGAAGATGGTCTACTATTTCATCTACATATCCATCTACTTGCCCTTCATTATATACTCTTATTGTATATGTTACTATATCTCCTGCTGATACACTTACCGGATTTTTTGTATGGTTATATATTGCTGTTGTTTGTCCTGCAAGTAATGGGCTTACATCTACTTGTGGTTCTCTATCTGTTACTGCTACATTATTTACTCCTGTTATGAATTTTCTTAATGATAAATCAAAGTATTTACCTAACATTATTAATTCTTCATAGTCATCATCATCTTCATAACCTTTTCCTGCTTCTGATGTTCCTGGTAAATAGTCTTTTATTTGTTCATCTGTTAAGTTTCCAGGTGTAGAGTCTCTATCTTGAGTGCTTCCTGTTACATCTTCTGCTTCTTGTATTTCTGCTACATTTTTAAATGTTATATCTTGCTGAGTAGGTTCTTTTACTATTTTACATTCTATTTGTACATCTCTATAGTTTAGCTCATATGTTCCATCTACTGGTGCTTTATCAAACTTAGGTATTAACTCATTTTCTAAATAGTTAGTATATACCTGTGTTTTTCCACCTTTACTTTCTCCTACTTGCCAATTATATTTTGTATTTATTGTACTTTCACTTTGGTCTACCAATTCTAATCCTTCTGGTAAATAGTCTACTATTTTTTTAGCATATCCATCTAAATCACCTTCATTATATATTCTTATTGTGTATATTATTTTGTCTTCATTTTCTATTAATAATGGTGTTTTAGTGTGATTTTTTGTTGATGTTGTTCCATTATCAAAGTCTGCCGTTCCTGTAGCAAGTCCTCTTAAGTATTCCTGTGTTATTTGTGGCTCTCTACTTGGATTTACAGGCTCACCATTTATACTTGTTATATATTTTCTAAGTGCTAAATCGAATTTTGGACTTTCTATTGGTAATTCATGTTTCATTTTGTATTCTGCTTCTTCTCTAGATAGTATTACTACTGGTTGATTTTGTGTTAAGCTTGTTTCACCAACTGACCAAAATGTTTGTGTTGTTTCATAGAATTTTACTGATACTTCTATATTAAAATTAGATATATTTGATGATATTGGTACAGATATATAAAAGTCGTTTCCTATTGTACTTGCTATTTTGTCTGTTACTGTAGTTCCTTCTTGGATTTCTTCTTTACTATTATTTAATATTTTTGCATTTGTAATATCTGTAGTTCCATTCATTAGTTTTACATTCATTTCATATTCTACATTTGATTCTTTGTTTAGTTTATATGGTCCTATTATATAGTTTGAACCTTCTATTGTTACTGCTGCTCTATTTTTATCTAATTCTAATGGATCTAATATTGCACTTGCATCTTCATATGTGTATCCGCCTTCTACTGCATCTATTGCTCCTTGTACTAAGTATCTATATATACTATCTATTTCATTATCTGCAAAGTCTAAACTATATTTATCACTTAAAGATTCACCATCTACTTTTAGTTCTAAATGGTCTGTACTTTCATTATAGTATTCGTCTCCTGGATTTGTGAAATGCCATATTGCTACTTGCTGAATACATTCTAATATATCTTCTATTTCATCTGCATATGTTACTTCATCTCTTAAAAAGCTATCTTCTGAAACTCCTGCATTATCTAATAGATTTTGTTTTGATTGATTTGCAAGTTCTATTTCTTCTGAACTAGCACCAGTTTGTGCTGGTATATATAAATGGTCTAATAACCACACTAGTTCACTATATGTTTTTTCATCTGTTGGTAATTCGTTTCTATATGGCTGTTCTATTTCTTCTGGAAATTTCATATCAAAATATTGTGTATATTTAATAATACTATTTTCATATGCTTCTGAACCGAATCCTTTTCCTGCTCTTAAGCAATAAATAGTAGCATTATTTCCTTCTTCTGTTCCTGCCGAGTTTCTATATTGTACTATTTTAAATATAGATTTATTATTAAAGGTATATGTTCCGGTCTCTCTTTCATTTGACCTTCCTCTTAAGCCTAACCATATTCCATCACTATCATTTACTGCATAGTTTATGCTTGTTAGACTTAAAATCATTATTAATATTATTCCTAAAATTACTCCTAATCTTTTTGCCATAATATGACCTCTCTTTTACTTATTATACTACATAATATATTATATTATATAATTTTTTGTAAATCAATATTTATCTATTTTTTATTTATTATTTTTATATTATTTATTATGCACTAAAAATACTTTTTTATCATTTTTTAATTTTTTTATTTAATCAATTTTTCACATATTCTTACATTTTACATTTTCGTTCATTTAAATTTTGCTGCAACCTTTTAAATTATATTTATATAATTACATTTATATCAAAAATCTATTATAAATTTTTACCTATATTTACTTGTTTTTTACAAAAAAGTATGTGTAATTGCAGTTACACACACTAGTTACATATATGTCTCATATGACCTATGACACTAAATATATAATAAGATCTTTTTTGGTATTTGTCAAATATTTTTATTAATCTATATACTATATTTAATAAGCAATTTAAAAATACTATATTCCTACTTTTTAATTTATTGCAATTTTATATTTATATTCTATCTATACCATAAATTAATTGTAAATTTTTACTATGTTCGCTTGCACTTTTATAAAAACTATAGTATATTGGTAAACATAGGAAATGAGAATAAGCAGATGTGGTTTGCCACTTTTAATCCACAACATAAGTTGTGAGAATGGAGGTGGTGCTATGATAGAAGCAGTTTTATTAGAAATAATATACTTACTTTTATTTGGCTTAGTTGTCGAAACTATTATAGTATTTGCCTTAATTATATCGGTTATAATTTTAAGCAAATAGACAATAAAAAAAACACATCTGTAACTTGGCGGTTCGGTGTGTTTTTTACATATTAAACTGGCAAACCACGTTTGTGGTTTCTCCATTTCCTATACTTATTATACTTAAATTTAGTAAAAAAGTCAACATACTTAATTTTCATATTTAATTTAGTATGATAAAATCATCATAAATTTCACAATTATTTTCTATCAAATTTTAATATTTAAAA
>CALXQA010000035.1 GCA_944390335.1 uncultured Clostridia bacterium | reverse complement strand
CTTCTTCATTTTATGGTTATTATTTTTCTATCTTTTCCCACTCACTTTGTTTAAAGCCAACTAATATTAGGTTGTCTGTAATTAATAGAGGTCTTTTTATAAGCATGCCATCACTTGCAAGTAGTTTTATTTTTTCTTCATCCCTAATTGTTTTTAGTTTTTCTTTTAAATTAAGTTCTCTATATTTCATTCCACTTGTATTAAAGAACTTATTTATATCTAAGTTACTTCTCTTTATCCATTTACTTAGTTCCTCTACATTTGGAGTTTCTTCTAATATATGTCTATCAATATATTTTATATTATTTTCATCTAAAAATTTCTTAGCCTTTTTACATGTTGAACATTTAGGATATTCTATAAATAAATTTTCCATTCCTTATCTCCTTTCTTATCTCAATTAAAATATTTCTATATCATTAATTTTAATATATATAAATAATATAACTACAGCTTCTATAAATATAATCAAAGGTATTCCTCTTTTTATCATTTTTTCATCATTTTTATAACTAAATAGTTGAGATGTAACTAAGATTCCTACACTTCCACCTATTATAGCTAATATTATGTATATAAAGTTAATTATTTGTTTACTTAATTTTGAAAGCATTCCTTTTGTGTCTATATACATAAATATCATTGATATAATATTTATTACAATTAAGTATCCAACTATAAGACTTAACATATTATTTTCTCCTCTATATTTATTTTTTATTATCTAATACTTAAAATAAACTCATTTGATTACTTTGGCTCATACCTTCTAGACATCCTGCATTTTGCAACATTTCTATACCACTTTTACCTAATTTTGCTCTTATTTTCATATCACTTATAGACATGAATTCTCCATCTTTTCTAGCTTCTTCGATTCCTTGTGCTGCCACTGTTCCAAATCCTGGTATACTATTAAGTGGTGGTCTTATGCCTTCATCTTCCATTTTAAACTTAGTACTACTTGACTTATATAAATCAATTGGTAAAAAAGTAATTCCTCTTTCATACATTTCATTTACTATTTCTAAAGTTTCATACATTGCCCCATCTTTTTGAGTTGCATTTTGTCCTAATAGTTCTATCCTTTTCATTTCATTTTTTACTTTTTCTTTTCCATGACACATTATATCACTATCAAATGCATCTGCTCTTATAGAAAAGTATGCACAATAATATGCTTTAGGAATATGAACTTTAAACCATGCTATTCTAAATGCGTTTGTTACATATGCTGCTGCATGTGCTTTAGGGAAAAGATATTTTATTTTATTACATGAGTCTATATACCATTTAGGTACATTATTTTCTTCCATAGTAGCTTTAAATTTAGCCCACTTTTCTGGTTCTTTTGCAACTTTTCCTTTACGTACAAGTTCCATTATTTTAAATGCTGTATTTGGTTCTAGACCTTGTTTTATTAAATAAAGCATTATATCATCACGAGTACATATAACTTCACTTAAACTTGCTGTACCATTATTTATTAAGTCTTGTGCATTTCCTAGCCAAACATCAGTACCATGTGAAAGTCCTGATATTCTTAAAAGTTCTTCAAATGTGGTTGGTTTTGTATCTTTTAGCATTCCTCTTACAAATTTAGTTCCTGATTCTGGTATTCCATATGTTCCTACTTCTGAATGTATTTGCTCTGGTGTAACTCCTAATGCTCTAGTTGATGAATATATAGACATTGTTTCTTTATCATCTAGTGGTACTTTTGTAGGGTCAAAACCTGTTAAGTCATATAACATACGAATTACTGTTGGATCATCATGACCAAGAATATCTAGCTTAAGTAAGTTCTGGTCTATTGAGTGATAGTCAAAATGTGTTGTTATAATATCTGATTCTGCATCGTCTGCTGGATGTTGTACTGGTGTAAACTCATATATTTCTCTTCCTTTTGGTACAACTATAATTCCTCCAGGGTGCTGTCCTGTTGTTCTTTTTATTCCTGTGCATCCTTTAGCTTCTCTTGCAACTTCTGCATTACTTACTGGTATTCCTCTTTCTTCATAATATTTTTTTACATATCCAAATGCAGTTTTATCTGCTACTGTACCTACTGTACCTGCTTTAAAAGTAGTTCCTTTTCCAAATATAACCTCTGTATATTTATGTGCTTTTGCTTGATATTCTCCTGAGAAGTTAAGGTCTATATCAGGCTCTTTATCTCCATTAAATCCTAAGAATGTCTCAAATGGTATGTCCATTCCATCTTTATCTAATGGATGTCCACATTTAGGACATAGTTTATCTGGTAAGTCAAAACCATTTTTTACTCCATAATCTGTAAAGTCCGAATATTTACATTTTGGGCATCTATAGTGTGGTGGAAGTGAGTTTACTTCTGTAATACCTGTCATATTCGCTACAAATGAAGAACCAACAGAACCTCTTGAACCAACTATATATCCATCTTCATTAGATTTCCATACTAGTTTTTGTGCAATTATATACATAACTGAAAATCCATTTTTTATAATTGAGTCTAGTTCTTTGTCTAATCTTGATTGCACTATCTCTGGAAGTGTTTCTCCATAAAGTTCATGTGCTTTATCATATGCTATTTGTTTTATCGTTTCTTCACAACCTGGTATATGTGGAGGACATTTTTCTGGTGATATTGGGCTTATTCTTTCACACATATCTGATATTTTATTTGTGTTTGTAACTACTACTTCATATGCTTTTTCTTTTCCTAAAAATTCAAACTCTTTAAGCATCTCTTCAGTAGTTCTTAAGTATAGAGGTGCTTGCATATCTGCATCTTCATATCCTTGTCCTGCTTGAAGTATCCTTCTATATATTTCATCTTGAGGGTCCATAAAATGTACATCACATGTTGCACATACTGGCTTTCCTAATTTTTCTCCAAGGTCTACTATTTTCCTTACTATATTTTTTAAATCTTCATCACTTTGCAAGATTCCTTCTCTTACTAAATATTCATCATTTCCGATTGGTTGAATTTCTAAGTAATCATAGTCTCTTGCTATTTGTTCTATTTCTTCATCTGGCTTTCCATTTAATATCGCTTGATAAAGTTCTCCTTGGTCACAAGCAGACCCCATTATTAAGCCTTCTGAATATTTTTTATACAGAGATTTTAGTATTAATGGCTTTTTATAGAAATAGTCTACATGTGAATATGATACTAATCTATATAGGTTTCTTAATCCTACATAGTCTTTTGCTAAAATTATTGTATGATAACTTTTTAATTTTTTGAAACTCGCTTTTCCGCTTTCTTTTTCGTCAATTTCTTCTAATGTATTTATTCCTTTGTCCTTTAGCATTTTTAGCATTACATTAAATACTTTTACAGTTGTATCTACATCATCTAATGCTCTATGTGCTACTTCTACTTTTATTCCTAAGTTTTCTGCTATTATTCCTAATTTATATTTTTTGTAATCTGGAAATAAATCTTTTGCTAATCTAAGCGTATCTAAATATGTATTGTCAAACTTTAATCCCATTTTTTCACAGTTATATTTAATAAAGCTTGTATCAAAATCTGCATTATGTGCTACTAATACAGAGTCCCCAAAAAACTCTAATACTTTAGGCATTATCTCTTCTATAGTTGGTGCATCTTTTACCATATCATCTGTTATATTAGTTATTTCTTGTACTTTCATAGGTATTGGTTTTTCTGGGTTTACAAATGTTTCAAAACTATCTATTACTTCTCCATTTCTTACTTTCATTATACCTATTTCAGTTATTTTTTCTGTTCTAAATGATATTCCTGTTGTTTCTAAGTCAAATACACAATATGTAGTACCCTCTATAGCTTGACCTTTTCCTCTTGTAACTACTGGGTCTTTATCTGGAAGTAAATATCCTTCAACTCCATATATAACTTTAATATCTTTATTATCATATCCAAGCATTTTGTGAGCATCTGGGAATGATTGTACAACTCCATGGTCTGTTATAGCGATTGATTTCATTCCCCATTTCATTGCTCTTTTTATTAAGTCTTTTACAGGTGTTACTGCATCCATTTGACTCATTTGTGTATGCATATGTAGTTCTACTCTTTTTACTTCTGAATTGTCTACTCTTGCTACTTTTTTTAGTGGCTCTCCTTCTACAACCGTATTTGCTAAAATAGTAATTTCTTTTGCAAAATTGTCAAATGCAGCTTTTCCTCCTACCTTTACTCCATTTCCAACTTTCAGTTTACTTGAAACACTTTTCTTTTTTTCTGGAAGTACAAATATTTTACATGTTATTGTACTTGTTCCATCATATACATCAAATGAAAATAAAAATTTTCCTGATTTTTTAAGTTCTGTAGGGTCTGGTACATTTACTATTTCTCCTACTATCTGCACATCTGTTGTATCTACTGATATATCTGCTACTTTTATTAATGGCTCTTTTATGTTTCCATTTCTTCCATATATTAATGGTGAGTTTTCATCTTCTTCATTAGTATTATTTTCTTTATATTCTTCTTTTATATAATTATTGCTGTTATTTTGATTATTATTAACGTTATTATTTGTATTTTGAACAAATTGTTTTTTATCTTTATTTTGAAAATTACCTTTATTCTGATAAGAGTGATTTTCTACTTTAGTATTTTCTATTTTTTTACTTACTGTAGATTTTCCATCTGATTCTATATTATTTTCTCTACCTACTGGATTTTCACTAGATGTTTGAAGTGCAAATTTTTTTATAATTCCTTCATTTTTTTCTTTAAATAATCTTTCATATTCTTCTACATTTTCTTCTACAAAGTTTATTTTATATCCTACACCATATATATCTTTTATGTATTCTGATAATCTTGTATTTAATCCTTGTTTTTCTAGTAATTGCTTTCCCTTTACTTTTATATGTACATTTATTTCTTTATCTTTTTCAAAATCTATTTCACTATTTTTTAAGAAAGCTTTTGCCATAGGATTTTTTTCCGAAAAATATATAAGTAAATCGTTCCAATTTTCTTTAATTGGTGGCTTTTCTTCTAGTCTTAAGTCTATCTTAAAGTCCACTCCAGATATGTTGAATCTTTTTATAGCGTATTTTTCAAAGCTTAACATTTCTTTTACTTCTACATATTCTTGAGTTTTTAAAAACATTTCTAGTTTATTTGTTTTTTTATATAAATTTACATTTTCTATTTCTGCATCTGAAAATGCAAAACTATTTGAACTATAGTCTGCAAATACATTTTTTATTCTTTTTACTTGCTCTTTAGTATTTATGTTTTCCATTTTGTGCCCCCAAAATATTTACTTAACTTTCTTTTTCTATTTATTTTCTCTATCTTTTTTCTTTTATATAACCTAACATCTATTTTTATTTTTTCATCTATATAATCCTTAATATATCATTATATGCTACAAATACTGAAAATACTATGAGTATAAAAAAGCCTGCTGATTGAAGTCTTAGTTCTGTTTCTTGTTTTAATGGCTTTTTTCTTATAGCTTCTATTATAAGCAAAAGTGCTTTTCCTCCATCTAATGGTACAAATGGTAAAAGGTTTGTTATTCCAAGTGATACTGATATTATTGATAATAAGTATATAAATTGTGATATTCCATTTGTTTCTGATACCATTTGTGATATACCTACTGGTCCTACCATATCATTTATTGATACATTACCTGAAAATAGCTGAATAATACTATCAAACATTGCATATATAAGTGTTCCTGTACTTGATATGGCATATGACAAAGAGTTTATTAAGTTTGCTTCTACATTTATATAAAAGTTTACTGCAATTAATATCATATATGCAAGTATTCCAAAAATAATATTTACAATTGCTCCTGCTACTATTATACTAAATCGTTTAGGTATACTTGCTTTGCTAAAAGAGCCTTCTTCGTCAGAATGCTCTTCCTCTCCTTCTAAATTTACAAATCCTCCAAATGGTATTAGTCTTAATTCATATTTTGTTTCTTTTATTCTTTTTGCAAATATTTTTGGTCCAAATCCTATTGCAAATTCATTTACTTTTATCTTACAGATTTTAGCCACAATAAAGTGGCCTCCTTCATGTATTATTATTAAAAAACCTAACAAAAATATTATTTTTAAAGCAGTTATAATAAAACCCAATTTTTCCTCCCTAAAGTAAATTAAATAGTATAAATGCAAATGGAAGTACAAATATAATACTATCTATTCTATCAAGCATTCCTCCATGCCCTGGTATAAGTTCACTAAAATCTTTTATTTCACAATATCTTTTTATACTAGATGCTGCTAAGTCTCCTATTTGACCAACTATGCTTAGTATTGCTATTATTACTCCTATCACTATGTAGTTTATTCCTGCATCAAATAAAGTATTACACAATATAGCAAAAATTATACCTATTAAACTTGCACCTATTACTCCTGCTACTGCTCCTTCTACAGTTTTATTTGGGCTTATTTTTGTAAGTTTATGCTTTCCAAAATGTCTACCTATAAAGTAGGCAAATACATCACTTCCCCATGATGCTATAAGTACAAACCATATAAGAATTCTTCCATCTAAATTATGTCCTAAATCCATATTTCTTATTATTGACATATATATTATCATTAAAGGTATATAACATATTCCAAGCATTGTTACAGCTACATCTTTTAGGTTTTTACTTCCTTTACTTATAACTAGTTGTGCAAATAGTATAAGTAATGATATTGGCACTACTATTGATATTATAAAGTATAATGTGTGCATACTTACAAAATGAGTAAATACTATTAATATGCATAATATATAGCCTAGATATGTTGTTGGATTAGCTTTATCTGTTGATTTAAAACAGTGAAAATATTCATACATACTTATACATGCTATAATAGCTGTAAATATATCCATCATTATTGTATTTGAAAATATAAGTATTACTGCTAATATTGGAAGAGCTATTATTCCTGTTATGGTTCTTTTTATAGTTTTTGACCTTTTTTCCTTTTCCATGTAAAATTCCTTCCCTTTGCCTTTATTTTCCTACTCTTCTTTGCCTTTTATTAAATTCTTCTATAGCATCATCTATATCTTTAGTTGTAAAATCAGGCCAATATTTATCTAAGAATAGAAATTCTGAATATGTTATTTGCCAAGGTAAAAAGTTGCTTGTTCTTAGTTCTCCACTTGTTCTTATTAATAAATCTGGATCTGAAAGTCCTTGTGTATACATGTTATCTGATACCATTTGTTCGTTTATATCTTCTATTTTTATTTTACCTGATTTTACTTTTTCTGCTATTTTTTTTGTCATTTTTATGATTTCATCTCTTCCACCATAATTAAATGCAATATTAAATTTTAAGCCTGTATTATTTTTTGTTTTTTCTTCCATTTTAATCATTTTGTTTTTTATTTCTTCTGGCATATTATTTTCTCTATCGCCTATTACTCTTAACTTTATATTTTCTAAATCTGCTGTTTTTAAAAATCTATCTAAATACATATTTAGTAAAATTAATATTGCACCTACTTCTTCTTTTGTTCTTTTCCAATTTTCTGTAGAAAATGCATATACTGTTAATGCTTCTAATCCTATTTTATTACAGTATTTAGCTATTGTTTCTAATACTTCTGCTCCTTTTTTATGTCCTAAGCTTTTATCTAAATTATGCTCTTTTGCCCATCTTCTATTTCCATCCATTATTATAGCTATATGCTTAAGACCTATATCTTTTTCCATTATTTTTATTTTCTCCTTAATTTAAACTGACATTATTTCTTTTTCTTTTTTGTCTGATATTTCATCTATTTTTGCTACATATGAATCTGTTTCTTTTTGTATTTTTTCTTCTAATGCTTTTTCTTCATCTTCTGATATTTCTTTATTCTTAAGCTTTCCTTTTGCTTCGTCCATTTCATCTCTTCTTACATTTCTTACTGCAACTTTTGCTTCTTCTGCCATTTTCTTTATGTCTTTTACTAATTCTTTTCTTCTTTCTTCTGTAAGTTCTGGGAAAGATAAACGTATTACTTGACCATCGCTTACTGGATGTATTCCTATATCTGCTTTTTCTATTGCTTTTTCTACTTGTGATAATACACTTCTATCCCAAGGTTGTATTACAATTAATCTTGCTTCTGGTACTGATATACTTGCTACTTGATTAATTGGTGTTTGAACTCCATAATATTCAACTGATACTCTATTTAATATTGCTGGATTAGCTCTTCCTGCTCTTACTTCTGAATAGTTTACATCTAAGTTTGTAATTACTTTTTCCATTTTTTCTTTCATATTTTCTATACTCATAAAATCCTCCTATTTTTTATTTATTATTTACATATGTACCTATATTTTCACCTTTTACAGCTTTAATTATATTTTTTGGATCACTCATTGCAAATACTACTAGTGGTATGCTATTGTCTTTACATAAAGATATTGATGTTGAGTCCATTACTTTTAAGTCTTTTTCTAATATCTCTTGATATGTTACAAAGTCTAATTTTTTAGCATTTTCATCTAGTTTTGGGTCTGCTGTATATACTCCATCTATTGTTTTTGCAACTAAAATTGCATCTACTTCCATTTCAGCTGCTCTTAATGCTGCTGCTGTGTCTGTTGAAAAGTATGGGTGTCCTGTTCCACATGCAAATATTACTATTCTATTTTTTTCTAAATGCCTTTCTGCTCTTCTTTGTATAAATGGTTCTGCTATTTGTCTCATTTCTATTGCTGTTTGAACTCTTGCTTCCATACCTCTTTTTTCTATGGCATCTTGAAGTGCTAAACCATTCATAACAGTTGCAAGCATTCCCATATAGTCTGCTGTTGTTTTTACCATTCCTTCTCCATATTTACCTCTCCAAAAGTTTCCTCCACCTACTACTATAGATATTTTTACTCCCATATCGTGTACTTCTTTTATAGCATCACATATTGAATTTATAGTCTTAGGGTCTATTCCAACTTTTCCATCTCCAGCTAATGCTTCTCCGCTTAATTTTAATAATATCTTTTTATATTTTACCTCTGCCAAACTACTCTCTCCTTTGCTACTCTACTTTTATGTAAATTCTTTTACATACTTGATATGGCTATTCTATCATATATATGTAAAAACTTAAAGAGATTTAATTAAAATTTTAGGAAATTATTATTTTTTAGTTTTTTTAATTTAACTACTCAAAAATTGCACAGCATTTTACTCAAAATCTGCACAACAATTTGCTCAAAATTTGCACAATGGTATTGAATTTTTTGTTTTATTATTGTAATATATTATTGAGGTGATAAAATGAGTTTAACTAAACAAGGATATATTCCAAGGCTAATTGATCAAGAAATTGAAAGGAATTTAAAACTTTTTGGAGCAATTAGTATTGAAGGACCAAAATGGTGTGGAAAAACCTGGACTGCTTTAAACCATTGTAATAGTGTTACATATTTAAATAATACAGCTGATAATTTTAGAGAAAAACATTTAGCTGAAATGGACATTAATTTAGTACTAGATAAAGATTATCCTCAACTAATTGATGAATGGCAAGAGGTTCCTGAAATATGGGATGCAATTAGGTTTAAATGTGACCAAGATAAGCAAAAAGGTAAATATATTCTAACTGGTTCTAGTGTCCCTGTAACTAATAAATTTCATCATTCTGGTGCTGGAAGAATTTGCAAAATGAATATGTATACAATGTCTTTATATGAGTCTAACAATTCCTCTGGGGATGTATCTTTAAGAGATTTATTTGATAACAATGTACACAATAAATTATTAGATAATATAAAATTAGAACATATTGCGGACTTAATTGTAAAAGGAGGTTGGCCTGAGGCAATAAATCTTGATTCACGAGATGCCTTAAAAATCTCTCAAAGTTATATTGAGGCTGTTTTGGAAAAAGATATTATTCAAATAGATGGCATTAATAGGGAAAAATCAAAAATGGAAATGCTACTTAGGTCTTTAGCAAGAAATGAAAGTACTATCTCAAACAATAATGTACTAATAAAAGACATTGATAATATAACTTCTGACCGTGATTTATTAATAAGTAGAAATACTTTAGCAGATTATTTAAATGTATTAGATAGATTGCATATTATAAAAAATCAGAATTCATTTATGTATAAAATTCGTTCAAGGTTAAATGTTGGAAAAATTGCTAAAAGACATTTTGTGGATCCATCACTAGGTTGTGCTATTTTAAATATAACTCCTGAAAAATTAATGAATGACCTAGAAACTTTTGGATTATACTTTGAAGCTTTATGTGAAAGAGACTTGAGGATTTATTCTGAAAGCATTGGTGCTAAATTATATCATTATAGAGAAAATGATACTGGAATTGAGGTCGATGCAATTATTGAAATTGCTGATGGTGAATATGGTGCTATTGAAATAAAATTGGGTGCTAATAAAGAAGAGGAAGCTGCTTCTAGCTTAAAAAGATTTTATGAGCTTGCTGAAGTAAAACCTAAATTTATGTGCATTATTTGCGGATTATATAATGCTGTAGTTAGAAGACCTGATGGAATTTATGTATTACCAATCACAGCTTTAAAGCCATAATATAAGTACTTATTATTTTGTATAAATACTAATCTACATACATAATATAGATTAGTATTTATTTCATTTTATTCTGCTTAAATTTAATATAATTATATATATAAAGCTACTCTAAAACCTATATCATCAAAAAATGTATCTGGTGTACTATGACCTCTTACTGAAAGCTGGTCTTGTTTCTCCTTCTTGCATATAACTACTGCCTCTCCTTACTCTTTCATTTTGATTATAGCTTTCCATAGTCCATTCATATAAATTACCTGCTAAATCATATATATTATTTACTTTATATAATTCACTAGAACCACATACAGTAGCAGAGGTTTGTTCAAAGTATCCTCTTCCTTGTGAATTGGCCACAAAACTTGTTTCGACATTACAAGTACCTTCACTGTATTCTGAATCTATCCAATTCATTATGGCATCCCACTGTATTCCATATATTAATGTACTTGTAACATTATATTTATCTTTATCATTATACATTTCTTTTGCTTTAGTCACAGCACTATTATTTCCTAATGTATTCATACTTTCTCCCCAAGGAATATTAAACCATGGCATTACTCCTTTTTTGCTTATTGCTTTTTCATTTTCATTGCCTGCTTCATATCTTGCTACATAAAATCCTTTATTTGTTATAATACTTTGTATCATTAAATTATATTCATTAACTTCTTCTGTATACTGATATTCCTCTAGTGCTGGTTCTTCATATAATTCCATTGATTGTAATTTTTTATCATAATAACTTGCATATCTTTTAAAAGCTTTTTCATCTTCTACTGGAATCCATACGAATTGATTTCCAATTAAATTATCTCCTGGTATATCTATTTTATCTATAAATTTATTCTTGTCTAATTTATTATCTGATATGACTATTCCAGTATCTTTTTTACCTCCTACATAATAAAACCCTTTTGGAATTGTAACACCATCTATTTTTATATTTTCTACATTATCATATTTTTCAACAAACTCCTCTATATTATTTAACTGTATAAGTTCATTATTTATAGAATTCTGATAAATTTTCGTTCCTTTTTGTGCTTTTTTGAATATTCGATCTTCTCCGAATCGTAAAGCTTATTGCTACTCCTGATAGTATTAATAATACTATTATTGTTACGACTAATGCTACTAAAGTTATTCCTTTTACTTCTTTCTTTAGTTTTTTCATATCTATTTTCTTATTCTCCTTCCGTCTGTTTTTTCTTCTTTATTACATCAATCAATATTTACTTTTGCAATCTTTTTTTATTGCTTATTTTGATTATATAATTTCTTTTCTTTTAATATTCTTTCCTTTACTTTTTTATTTATTCCTAAAGCACAAAAAAGCTATGTGCTATTTTTTATTTTTAAGCACATAACTTTCATCTCTAAATTTTTATATAATATTTTCTTTTACTAAATCTTACGATATATATATATATATATATACAGTATCAAGGCTTTCAAGGTTTTTCATCTATTTTTTCTTTCACTTTATTAATTAATTTAAAGTATCTACTATCGTATTTTCTATTTGTTTTTTGTATTCATCAATACTAACATTATTTTCTTTCATCAAGTTCTTTCCTTCATTAATCATATCTTGGACTGTTTTTCCAAAGAAACTTTTATACATTTCTTTTTCATCATTATTTCCTGCTAATGCTGATGATAATCCATCTTTAGTCATATAGTATATTGCAGAATAACTTATATAGTATAAGTCATCAGAATCTTTTAACTCTTCTCCTATTCTATTCATTAACTCTTGATAATTTTCTTCTGAAAAAGTTTCTTTTCTTATTCCACCATTTATATTAGTGAAAGTAAAATAAAGTGCTACACCAATTACTACTACTAAAATAATAACAATTAAAACAATTAACCAACTTTTACTTTGTTTCTTACTTTTTTCTTCCATATTTTTCTCCTCCTTTTATTTTATAGACAAAATATATCATAATTTTACATATTTTGCAACTAAAATAAAAAGAAAATGATTTTAAAATATTACCACATTTTATTTGATTTAATCTTTTTAGGTTCTTCTACATCTATTTCCTCATCTTCTAATACACTCATAGGATTATCATAAGTAAGAATTTCGAACCTCTTTTTTCCTATTTCTTTAATATACATTTCTTTAAAATCAGAAATTTTTAGATAAAAACTATTAGACATGTGAGTATCTGTTCCTAAAAAATGTATAGCATTTGCTTCTAATAACTTTAATAATATATTCTTTGCTTTACTTCCATATACCCCATCAATACTTGCAAAGTTAGCTTGCAAAAGTGCACCTGCTCTTACCCAGTCTAACACTATTTCTGGTTCTTCTTGAACCATATCATATCTTTCTGGATGTGCTATTATTGGTATGTAGTTTAGAGCTATTAATCTTTCAATTATATTTTCTGTATAAAATATCTTTGACCTAAGTGGTAATTCAAAAAGTACATATCTACTACTACCTAAGCAAGGTATAGTTTCGTTTTTAACTAATTCTACCATTGTAGAAGAGATATATGCTTCTGCACCTATATGAAGTTTTAAATCTATTTCTTCTTCATCTAACTTTTCTTGAATTGCATTAATAATATATTTTCTATCTGTTTTATTAAATTCATATCTTCCTTCTATATAGTGGGAGGTTGCAAATATATCTGTAAATCCTGCTCTATATGCCTCTTTTATCATTTTCATTGTTTCATCAATACTACTTGAACCATCATCTATTTGTGGAAGAATATGAGTATGCATATCTATCATGCAAAAAACTCTCCTTTCTATATTTCAAAATGAAATTAGGCTATAATTACTTATAGCCATTTATACTTTTTAATATGTCTTTTGCCTTATCAGATGGTACATCTACTTTTTCTTTGTACTTTTTGTTTTCTTTTATTGCATCTTGTATCTGCTTTTCTGTATCAGCTACTTTTTCTTCTATGTAATCATCAATTTCTCTATCTTGTTTTTTTGTTATATGTTCTTCATCTTCTAAATCTATTTTTTTAGATTTTCTTTGAGGAATAGTTGCCGGTGTAGAACTATTACTTGCATAATAGTATTTATTTTCATATTTCTTACTAGATATTTCTATTCTATTTAAAACCACTCCTACTATATTTCCGCCAACTTTTCTTATTCTCTTTTTGGCATCTTTTAAGTCATCTATTTTTGTATATTTATAACTTGTAACTAATATTGTTGATTGTACCATACTTGAGATTATAGTTGAATCTGTAACTAAAAGACATGGTGCTCCATCAAATAATATTACATCAAAGTTTTTAGATGCTTCTTTTATTAATTTTTCTGTTTTATTTGATAACAAAAGTTCTGATGGGTTTGGTGGTATATTTCCTGATGGTAACAAGTATAAATCATCTACTTCTGTACTTTGTATACAATCATATATATCTAAATCTTGTCTTTTTCCATATTCATTTATTCCTGATAAGTAATTAGAAAGTCCTGGTGTATTTTTTTGTTGAAATATTTTATGTTGCCTTGGCTTTCTCATATCTGCATCTATTAATAGTATTCTACTACCTGATTGTGCAAATGCTGCTGCTAAATTAGCAGATATCCAGCTTTTTCCTTCTGATTGCACTGTGCTTGTTACTAATATTGTTTGACAACCATTTGATTTATTCATAAATTGCAAGTTTGTTCTTAATGCTCTAAATACCTCTGATATAGGAGATTTTGGATCTGTTTGTGTTATTAATTCTTTTTTCATTATTTTCTCCTCCTTTTATCTACCTCATATAAAGGTATTTCTGCTATTACATCAAGTCCTGTTGCATTTTCTATATCTTTACTACTTTTTACTGTATTATCTAAAATGTTTGCGATTATAACATAAATAACTGCTAGTACTAATCCTCCTGCTGCAAATATTATTATGTCTTTTGTATGATTTATATTACTAGCTGCTGTTGGTATTTTTGCATCGTCAAGTGGCTGTATATTATCTATTTTATATATTTCTTTTACTTTTTCTGCAAATACTTTTCTTATTTCATTTGCAATTTTTGCAGCTAAATTAGGATCACTATTTGTTACAGTTATTTCAATTACTTGTGTATTTAAACTTGATGTTACTGCTATTTGTCCTTTTAATGCTGCATCTGTAATATTTGTTAATCCTAAATTAGATATAACTGTACTTACTACAGCATCACTTCTTGCTATTTCTCTATATGTACCAAGTAATTGATTATTAAGTGTTAGCTCACTTTGAGTAACACTTTCTCCCCCTTCTTCTGAACTTGAATTATTTGTAAGTATTGCTGTTGCAGTAGCAGAATAAACAGGGTCTATAAAATATGATGTATATATAAATCCTACTGCTATGGCAACTAAGACTATTAAAATTATTCCTATTTTTCTATCCCAAAAAGATTTTAGTATATTTTTTAAATCTATTTCGTCTTCCACTTTTTACCCCTTTTTATATTTTATAGTATAATTTTTTCTTTTTTAGTTTAAATAAATTTTATAATGCTATATTTTATTTTATCATATATTCTTATTTTATGCAAGATATGTTTCTTTGCTATTTTTTCCTTTTTTATATCATTTTTTCTTTTTTACTTAAGCCAAAAGTAAATTCTAGATTAAAAACTAACTAAAAATGTTAATCTACTTTTAACTACTAGAATTTACTTTTTTGTACTATTTTTCTAATCTCTTAAATCCTATAAATGCCAATACTCCTAGTATAAATACTGATATTATAACTCCTACTATTGTATAATTTACTCCTGTTTGTGGTAATGGATCTTTACTTGTTGTTAAGTCTTCTACTTTTTCTATTTTATCTGGTTCTTTATTATTGTTTTGCTCTCCATTTTGATT
>CALXQA010000034.1 GCA_944390335.1 uncultured Clostridia bacterium | reverse complement strand
GTAAATATAAATAAACATGAAATAATAGAAGAAGCAAAAGGAAAAATAAAAGCAAAAAGCCATATAAAAGCAACAAAAATTGAAAAATAAATTCACATAAAAGACATAATAATATAGTAAAATATAATAAACTTTAAGAAAGTTTAATAAAGTTAAAGAAAAAAATAAAGTAAAGAAAATTAAATAAAATAAAATAGAATTAATTTAAATAAAATTAAGAATATAAAACAAAAAGAACAAAATGAAAGGAAAGCAAGTCTATTATGGAAGATATTACAATTTTAGTTGTAGATGATGAATTTAGAATAAGAAAACTATTAAAAGATTTTTTACTTAAAGAAAACTTTAAAGTATTAGAAGCAGAAGATGGAGAAAAAGCTCTTCAAATATTTGATGAAGAAAGAGAGAAAATAAATTTAATATTATTAGATGTAATGATGCCAAAATTAGATGGTTGGTCAGTATTAAGACAGATAAGACAAGAATCAAAAGTACCTGTAATAATGCTTACCGCAAGAGGAGAAGAACAAGATGAACTATTTGGTTTTGAATTAGGAGTAGATGAATATGTATCAAAGCCATTTAGTCCAAAAATATTAATTGCTAGAATAAAGGCAATATTAAGTAGGACAAGTCAAAAGGAAAAAGAAAAGAAAAGTTTTGATGGAATAGAGATTGATGCTGAAGGAAGAACAGTCACGGTAGATGGAAAAATAGTCGAATTAAGTTTAAGAGAATATGAATTATTAAAATATTTATTAGATAATGAAAATGTGGCACTTTCAAGAGATAAGATATTAAATAATGTATGGAACTATGACTATTATGGAGATTCAAGGACAATAGATAGTCATATAAAGAAAATAAGACATAAACTAGGTAAAAAAGGAAAATATATAAAGACTATAAGAGGAGTTGGATATAAATTTGAGATAAAATAAGAATAGATGAACCAAAGGGGACGGGCCTTTTTGGTCGAAATCAACCAAAAAGGTCCGTCCCCTTTGGTTGGTTTTGTAGTATTAAGAGAGGTAATGATGATAGTAGAAAGATTTAAATCAATTCGCTTTAGGCTTTTTGTCACTTTATGTATTTCAATTGTATTAATTATATTTTGTTTAATTATAGTTAATAATGTTTTATTAGAAGGTTTTTATTTATATTCAAAAATATCTATGGCTATTAATACTTGTGAAGACATAAATGATTATTATAATGGAGTGATAGTATATGATATTGATGATAAACTTGAAGAAATTGAAATGAAAAATAATATAGATATACTTATTATTGATTCGGATTTTACAGTTGTATATTGTAATGATTTAGATATTATAAATAGTGTAAATGCTTTAGGTAATTTCAATTTGAATTTAAGAACAAAAATATTATATACTAAAGAAAATATAGTAGTACAATCTATAGATGAAAATAGAAATAATAAATATTTGCTTCTTTCTGCACATTTAGATAATGGATATAGTACATATATAAAAATACAGGTTCAGCCAATAAAAGAAACTGTAAAAATATCTAATAATTTGCTTTTAATTATAGGTCTTTTAATGATTATAATAGCAGCTGCTATCGCTTCTGTAATTGCTAATAAATTTACAAAACCTATAGTTCAACTAAATAAAATAACTAAAAGAATGGCTAATTTAGATTTTAGCCATAAATATAGAATTTCAGATGCAGAAGATGAGATTAATATGCTTGGCAGAAATATAAATGAGATGTCTGATAAGCTTGAACTTACAATAAGAAGGTTAAGACAAAATAATACTAAACTAGAACAAAATATAGAAGAAAAATCTAAAATTGATGAGATGAGAAGGCAATTTATTTCAGATGTATCACATGAATTAAAAACACCAATAGCACTTATCCAAGGATATGCAGAGGGCCTTATTGAAAATGTTAATACTGATGAAGAATCAAAGAAATTTTATGCAGAGGTTATTTTAGATGAATCTAATAAAATGGATGAAATGGTTAAGAGATTATTAGAACTTATGAAGCTTGAATATCAAGATAGAAAGTTTGAAGATACGACTTTTGATTTGACTGAACTTATAAAAGAAGAATTAAGAAGGCAAACTGTAGTATTAAAAGAAAATAAGATTGAAGTTGAATTTGATGAAACTAAAAAGAATATGGTATTTGCAGACCAAGGATATATTGAACAAGTGATTAATAATTATTTCACTAATGCTATAAAGCATGTTGAAAATGTAAATAATAGTAAGAAGATTATTATTAGAACTGAAAAAAAAGGTGATAAAATTCGTTTATATGTATACAATACAGGAAAACCTATCCCAGAAGAGTATATAAATAAGATTTGGGGAAGATTTTATAAAGTAGATTCTTCTAGAAATAGAAATGATGGAGGTAGTGGTATTGGTCTTGCTTTGGTTAAGGCTATTATGAATAATTATAATAATGAATATGGCGTGAAAAATTATGAAGATGGAGTCGAGTTTTATTGTGATATTAATAGGTCTGTAAAGAAAAAATAGTTTAGAAAAATAGTAAAAATTAATTAAACTCATTGTCGAATTATGTAACAATTTGACGATGAGTTTTTGTTTACAGCATTTACATAATATGGTAGAATATATAATATGATACATATTAATTATAATAAAAGAAATGTAAATATAATTTCATTTATTATATCTATAATAACTTTTATCATTATAATTTTAATTCTAGACAATTTAAGTCAAAGACAATTAAATCAGTTTAGTTATGTGAATATAATATCAGAAAAAGAAATCCAAAAAGAAGAAGTAGAAAAAGATAATTTAGAAAATAAAAGACAAAAAATTAATCAAGATATAAAGTTAGAAGAAATATATAAATGGAATATAGAAATAGAAAAATTAAATATTAATACTACTATACAAGAAGGAACTACATATGAAGTATTAAATCAAAGTGTAGGACATGTAGAAGAGTCTAATATTTTAAATGGAATAGTAGCTTTAAAAGCATATAACATAGGAAAAGGAATAAATTATTTTGCAAACTTAAAAGAACTAATAATAGGTGATGAAATTAAATATGAAGTAAATGAAGAAAAAAGAACATATAAAGTAGAAGAAAATATAATTTTAAATAAAGAAAAAATAAAAGATAAAATACAAAAAATAGAAAAAGAAAATAACTTTTTAGTATTAATAACATATGTGAAAGATATGGAAAACAAAAATAGATTAGTAATTGCAAAAGAAAAATAAATAATAAAGGAAAATAGAATATAAAAAATGAAAGAAGGAATAAAAAATATATGAAGAAAAAAATAAAATATTTAGCAGTATTTTTAATGATTTTAATATATCAAAAATATATGTAAATAAAGTAAAAAAGTAGGAGAGTTTTTGAAAGATAAATGTAATAATTCGTTGACATATAAGTGTTTCGAATATATAATTAATTATATATAAAAAAAAAGATATAGGAGAGAAAAATGAAGCAAAAATCAATTAAAAATAAAGGAAAAAAGAATATAATAATTGTAATTATTTCATTACTAATAATAATTGGATTAATAATAGGAATATCAATATATATAAATAATAAAAAATATGAATATGATATTGTAGAAATATCAAATGAAGAAATACAATACTATAAATTAGAGCAAGATGGAAAATATGGTGTAATAGACAAAGAAGGAAATGTAGTAATAGAGCCTAAATATGTTCTATTAGATATTCCGAACCCTACAAGAGATTTATTTGTAGTACAAAATGAAGGAAATACTAATTCACATCTTATAGATAAAAATGGAAATGAAATGTATTCGCAATATGAAAGTATAGAAGCAATAAATATAAATACGATATCAAGTAATATTCCATATGAAAAAACTGTATTAAAATATAAAGAAAATGGTTTGTATGGAATAATGGATTTAGATGGTAAAAAGATTACAGATAGTATTTATGATGAAATTTCTTCTATAGACTATAAAGAAGGATGTTTAAAAGTAAAAGTAGAAGGTAAATACGGAATTATAAATATAAAAGGTACTGAAATTGTAAAACCAGAATACGATTTAGTTTTAGCAGATGGATATTATGATGAAGAAAGTAAATATGAAAATGCTGGCTTTATTTTAAGAATAAAAACAGATGATGGATATAGATTTGGATATGCAAATAAAAAAGGAAAAATAATACTAGAACCTTTATATAATGAAATAAATCGTATAACAGAATTAGAAGGAAAAGATATATATTTAATTACATCAAATAATGGAAGATATGGACTAATTAAAAATGGAAAAGAAGTATTAAAAAATGAATATACAGAAATTTCATTTTATCTAAGTAATAACTTGTTAATAGTTGAAAAAGATAAAGTAAAAGGTGTAGTAAATTTAAAAGGAGATAATATTGTACCTATAGACTATGATGATATTATAATGGGAGGAAAGTACATTAATGCACAAAAAGGAGACGAGCTTATTGTTTTTGATGAAAATGGAAATAATATAAATACTGATATAATAAGTTTAAATCAGGTAAATGATAAATATTCAATTGTAATAGATAAAGATAACAATTATAACATTGTAGATAATAATGGAAATAAAAAACTAGAAAATATATACACATATATAGAATACTATAAAGATGATAAATTTATAGTATCAAAAGAAGGAAAAGCTGGAATTATTGATGGAGAAGGAAATGTAATTATAGATTTAAAATATAGTTCTATACAGAAAATAGAAGAAACAAATGCACTTCAAGCAGTAGATTCAGAGACAAATAGAACAGATATAATAGATGAAGAACTGAATATAAATGAAGGAATAATAGATTCTTCAGTTATAAAAAAAGAAAATTATATAAAACTATTTTCAAAAACTGATATGAAATACTATAACTTATCAGGAAAAAAAGTAGAATATAAAGAAATCTATCCAGATAATAAAATATATGCAGATAATAAAGATGGAAAATGGGGACTAATAGATAAAAATGGAAATATAATAGTTCCATATGAATATGAGGCTGTAACAGAGCAAAATGGAAATGCCGCAGGAATAAAACAAGATGGAAAATGGTATGTTATAGATACATCAGGAAAAAGATTAACAGATAATGGATATACAATAGATTGGCTTGATGTAACATTTTTAGGCAAATACTATATGACTAATACACCAGTTTCTAGAGGAATAATATATAGTGGAACTGTAAAATAGAATGAAGAAAGAAGGATTTTATGTATAAAGAATACGGAATAAGTGAAGAAACACTTAATCTAATAAAAAGATGTGAAAAAGAAGTAAAAGAAGAATTAAAAAAAATAGATGAGATATGTGAATATAATTCATTAAAAGTACTAAAAGCATTTCATGATAATAATTTATCAGAAGTACATTTTAATGAAACAACAGGTTATGGATATAATGATATAGGTAGAGATACAATTGAAAAAATCTATAGTCAAATATTTAATGTAGAAGATAGTTTAGTAAGAGGGCAATTTATATCAGCATCACATGCTCTAAATGTTACACTTTTTGGTTTACTAAGACCTAATAATATAATGTTAAGTATTTCAGGTAAGCCTTATGATACTATGGACGAAGTAATAGGAATAAGAGAGAATCCAAGTTCTTTAAAATCATTTGGAATAAAATATGAACAGATAGATTTAAAGGATAATGACTTTGATTATGAAAAAATTGTAAAAAGATTAGAAAAAAAAGATGTAAAATTAGTAGAAATACAAAGGTCAAGAGGATATTCAAAAAGAAAAAGTATAACATTAGATAAAATACATAAAGTAATTAAAGAAATAAGAAAAGTAAATAACGATGTAATTATAATGATAGATAATTGCTATGGAGAATTTACAAACAAAATAGAACCAAGTGACTTAGGAGCAGATATTTTAGTAGGTTCTTTAATAAAAAACTTAGGAGGAGGAATTGCACCAAATGGTGCCTATGTAGTTGGCAAAAAAGAATTAATAGAACTAGTTTCAGAAAGATTAACTCTTCCAGGAGAAGGAAAAGAAGTAGGGCCATCTTTAGGAATGAATAAAAAGATATTGCAAGGACTATTTTTAGCTCCATCAGTAGTAGCAAGTAGTTTAAAAACAGCAATTCTTACAAGTAAAGTAATGGAAAGTCTTGGATTTGAAACTATGCCAAGATATGATGAAGAAAGAACAGATATAGTTCAAACAATTATATTTAAAGATAGAGAAAAATTAATAAAATATTGTCAAGGAATACAAATGGGATCTCCAGTAGACTCTAATTCAATACCAATACCAGGAGATATGCCAGGATATTTAGATGAAGTAATAATGGCGGCAGGAGCATTTACTCAAGGTTCTTCAATAGAACTAAGCTGTGATGCACCATTAAGAGAGCCATTTATAGCCTTTCAACAAGGTGGACTTACATATGAATATGGAAAATTAGGATTAATGAAAGCGGTAGAAAATATAAAATGAGAGTAGTTGTAATAGGTGGAGGACCAGCAGGAATGATGGCAGCAATAACTGCAGCTTCCAAAATAGAAAATAAAGAAAAAAATAAAGTAATCTTAATAGAAAAGATGGATAAACTAGGAAAAAAACTTTTGATTACAGGTAAAGGTAGATGTAATATAACTAGTAATATAGATATAGAAGAATTTATAAAAAATATACCTGGGAATGGTAAATTTTTATATAGTGCATTTAAGAATTTTAGCAATAAAGATATTGTAAACTTACTAAAAAAAGAAGGATTAGATGTAAAAGTAGAAAGAGGAAATAGGATATTTCCTGTAACAGATAAGTCATCAGATGTACTAAAAGTATTTTTAAAATTATTAGAAAAAGAAAATGTGAAGATATTAACAAAAACAAAAGTAAGTAAGATATTAACAAAAGATGATAAAGTAATAGGTGTAATTGCAAATGATAAAAAAATAGAGGCAGAAAAAGTAATTATAGCTACAGGTGGAAAAAGTTATCCACTTACAGGTTCTAATGGAGATGGATATACTTTAGCAGAAAGCTTAGGACATAAAGTAATAGAAGCTAAGCCATCACTTGTACCATTAACAAGTAAAGGAGAATCTTTAAAATATTGTCAGATGATGCAAGGATTAAGCTTAAAAAATATTAATATAAAAGTGCTAGTAGATGGAAAAAATATATATGAAGATTTTGGAGAGATGCTATTTACTCACTTTGGAATATCAGGACCTGTAATATTAAGTGCATCTGCTCATTTAATCAGAAAAAACTTTAAAGATGCAAAAATAAGCATAGATTTAAAACCTGGACTTACAGAAGAAAAATTAGATGAAAGAATATTAAGAGATTTCTCAAATGAAAAAAATAAAGAATTCAAAAATAGTTTAGATAAATTATTACCAAAAAAGATGATACCAGTTATATTAGAAATGATGAAAATTAATAAAAAAGTTAATGAAATAACAAAAGAAGAAAGAAAAAAATTAGTAAAAATTCTTAAAGACTTCAGAATAGAAATATCAGGTTTTAGACCAATAGAAGAAGCTATAGTAACAGCAGGTGGAATAAATACAAAAGAAATAAATCCAAAAACAATGGAATCAAAATTGTGGAAAGGGCTATATTTTGCAGGAGAAGTAATTGATGTAGATGCTTATACAGGAGGATTTAATTTGCAAATAGCATATTCTACAGGATATACTGCAGGATTAAATTAGAATAATTTATGTTTAAGTCAATAGAAAATACAGCTACTGCTGAAATAGTAGAGAAAAAGTCAAAATTTATTGCAAATATTTATAGTGTAGATAATAAAGAAGAAATTCAAAGATTATTAGAAGAAAGTCACAAAAAATACTATGATGCTAATCATAATTGTTATGCATATATATTAGAAAATGAAGAAAAATATAGCGATGATGGAGAGCCAACTGGAACATCAGGTGCACCAATGCTGAGTTTGTTAAAAAATAGGAACTTAAAAAATATCTTAGTTGTTGTTACAAGATACTTTGGAGGAATATTACTTGGAACAGGAGGATTAGTTAGAGCATATACAAAAGCTTGTAAGACTGCATTAGAAAATGCAGATATAGTTTATAAAGAAAATGGAATAAGGTATGAAATAGAAATATCATACTCCGATTTTGGAATGCTTCAGCATATTTGTGAGAATTCTAATATAGAAATAAAAAAAGTAGATTATAGTCAAGATATAAAAGTGGTACTAGATTCAACAAAAGAAGATAAAAACTATTTGATAAATAATATAAATGTGAAAAAAATCTGCATAAAAGAAGAAAAAGTAGTAATAAAATTAAAAAATATCCAGTAATTTAATATTAAAAATACCTATATTTAATAATATAAAATATTTTGGAAAATTATGGTCAAAAGTATTGAAATATTTTTTAAAACAAAGTATAATCTATATGGTAAAAATTAACAGAAGATTAAATAGGAGGTATTTAAAGTGAGTGACAAAATTAGAATTCTAATTGCAGATGATAACTATGAGTTTGGAATGACATTAAAGAATTATTTAGCAAATGATAATTCAATGGAAGTTGTAGGTATAGCAAGAGATGGAGAGGAAGCATATTCTAATATACTAAATTTAAAACCAGATGTAGTATTACTAGATGTTATAATGCCACACTTAGATGGGATAGGTGTTTTAGAAAAATTAAGTCAATCAAAAATAGATTTTAATCCAACTAAAATTATGATATCTGCAGTAGGGCAGGATAAAATTACTCAAAAAGCTATAACATTAGGAGCTGATTATTATATTGTAAAGCCATTTGATATTTCTTTATTAATTCAAAGAATTAAAGAAATAAAAAATGAAGATCCAGAAAAAATGAAAAATATTATGCTAACAAGAGAAATTAAATCTCAATACATAACTATGAAAAATGCAGAAGAAAATAGTCAAGATAATTTAGAAGCAGCTGTTACAAATATCATTCATGAAGTTGGTGTTCCAGCACATATTAAAGGATACCAATTTTTAAGAGAAGCAATAATAATGGCTGTGAACAATATAGAAATGATTAATCAAATAACTAAGCAACTATATCCTGATATAGCTAAGAAATATGGAACTACACCATCAAGAGTAGAAAGGGCTATACGTCATGCAATTGAAGTAGCATGGGGAAGAGGAGACCAAAAAGTGGTAGAAAATATATTTGGATATACAGTATCAGCAGATAAAGGAAAGCCTACAAATAGCGAATTTATAGCAATGATAGCTGATAAACTACGTCTTGAATTGAAGAGTGCATAAGAAGTGCTTAAAAGTATTGCAAGAGTAATAGTACATAAAAAATAAAAATTCGCATAGATTGCAATAAATAGTTTTATGCAATAGTAATAAACTAAAAAATTCATTGAATAAGAAACATGGAAAAAATTTCCTCTTTATGTTTATTTAAAATAATAAATGTAAGGAGGAATTTTTGTGTGGAAAAAATTGATTTAGAAATAAGGCACCTAGAAAAGTAAAGGACTATTTGGAAGATGATATGTTCAATAGATTATTAAAATGCTTTGAATTGTCAAAATTCCATGAATATAGAGAATATATGATAACAGAGTTAATATTTGACACAGGTATTTGAAAACAATAAAATTAGAATTTTATTATGTAAGTAAGTATCGTGACAACTTTTTATATAATAAAAGGTATATAAATTCATATTTTTAATTTTGGCTTGCTTTTGTACTTTGTTATACTATATTAATATCCTTTCTTGTCATAAAGGTAGTTCTTACATAGAGCGGAAAGGAGGGCAAATGATATGACTAATTCTGACCGAAAGTGCATTGTTTAATGTAACTATATAATAACACATCTTTTTTATTTGTCAAATAAGACTAAAAAACTTTTATAACAATGAAGCAGAGAAATTACGCTTAGAATTAAACAGTAAATAAAATATATATAAATTAGTAAAATATGAAAATATGTACTAGACAATTAGACATTAATTGGTATATAATATAACGAAAAATAATTAAATACTAAAAGATAAAGAAGAAAAGAGCACTAATATAAATAAGCAGATATAACATATAAAGTAAGGTGATTATGTGTTAAAAAAAATAAAAGAAATATATTTAAAACTAATTAATAAAATAATAAATCAAAATGAAAAGAAAAAAATATTTAAAAGTCTAGAAATAGGAGATATGATTTGGGGAATAATGCCTTTATCTAAAAAAGAATTAGAAAAGATAGAAAAGAGTCATAGAATTAGACCATATTTAATTGTAAGAAAAACAAAAAAATACTTATTATGTTATTCATCTTCATCAAAAGAAAGAGAAGAAATGAGTACTTTCCAAAAATATTGTATAAAGGGAGGTAAATATAGACAAAAGAAAGATAGTTGGCTCGATTTAAGTAATATAAAGAAAATAAAAATTAAAAATATAGTATCAGTATATGTAAAATTAAAAAAAGAAGATATAAGGAATATAGAAAAAAGGATATATGTATCTCAAAATAGAGGAAATAAAGAAATAATACGATTTAATTTAGATTATGACTTAGAAATAGGAGACGTTTTTGTAAAAAATAATGAAACATTTTATGTGTATAATAAAGACAATACAAATGCATATTGTTTTAAGATTCAAAAAAAGAAAAAACAAGAATTAGAATTAGAAAAAATAAAAATTAATCATAAGGTATATTATACAAGCTTTCAAGAATTTAAAACAATAAATAAAAATGAAAAAGTCAATATAATAAATATGGCAAATGGAAAAGAAAAAGAGGATATATTTAATAAAAAAGTTACAAAGAAATCAAAAAATAAAGAAAAGATAGATAAAGTATTAAAAACAGATGAAAGTGGATTAAAAATCGGGACTGTTCTTCAATGTGGAAATTCAAATGTTATGTATTTATATTTCAATTCTGGAAAATATTATGGAGCTGATTTATTATGGTATAAAATAAAACCAAGAATATTTGAAATTAAAGACTTGAAAAATAGAAAATTAATAGGAATAAAAAATATAAAGGAAATTAATGAAATATTAGAATATTTAGATGAAAAAAATCTTCTAAATAAAAAATTAAAAAATATCTATAAAAATATTAGAGAATTGCTATACTCATTTGTTGCATAAAAAAGTAATGATTTTATTGTTTTAGATATTAATAATAAGTAAACAAATAAATAAAAATAAAAGAGAAACTTTATCATAATAAAAAAACTTCCATATTATATAATATGGAGGTTTTTATGTGTGAATGTAATATGTCAAAAGTAACAGGAATGTGTATGGCAATAATAGCATTAGTAATAGCTATAGTTATAATACTTTGTCCTAATACGCCTATAGAAAATAAAAATATATTAACAGCTATTGCAAGAGAAGGAGATAATACGGAAGTAGGAAATGCAATTATAAAATTTAGTCTAAATGATATTGAAGAAGGAACTGCTATTATGCATCAAGCTGGTAGTGAAAATATTAATATAAATGAAAGTGGTATTTATCAAATATCATACCAGGTATTTGGAACAGGACAAAGATTGGGAACTTTTAATTTTAATACAGTATTAATAGTAAATGGTGTAGGATTACCAGATACATTTAATGAAAGTCCAATATTAAGAGATAATGTTGTAAATAGAATGACACTTACAAGTACAGTTATATTAAGATTAGAAGCTGGTGATATTTTAAATTTAGGAGCTGTATCTATTGAAGATGTTACTTATCCTAGAGCGAGAATAGATATAGAAAAAATAGGGTAAAAAGAACATATTTATTTAGTTTTGCATAGTATATAGTATAAAAAGAAGAAAGGAAGTAAAACTATGTGTAAATGTAATTGCCTTATAGATGCAGTTATTAGTCTTGCATTAGGAATAGTAATAGGACTAATTTATTCTACAGGAATACTAACAGGAATAACAACTGTAATTTGGATAATACTAGGAATTGCAATACTAACTTTAATCTTATCACTAGTAAATAGAAAATGTCTTTGCCAAAATGGTGAATGTATAGCAATATCAGCGATAGGAGCAATAGTATTTTCAATAATAGCATTATCAATAACATTAGCAACATCAATAGTTTATGCAATAATAATAGGAATACTAGGATTTTTCGCATCATTTGTTCTTGCTTCACTTTATAGACTTATAACTTGTATAGCTAAAGAAAGTTGTAAATGCTAAATATAAAAAGAGATTACTAATTATTGGTAGTAATCTCTTTCTTTTACAAAACTACTTGAAAAATGCCATAAATATAGTATAATATAAATACATTTAAAGAGAATTGGAGGAATAATTGTGATAGACTATGAGCAAACAAAAAGAACAAAAGACCTTATAAAAATAAAAGTAATTGGAGTTGGTGGAGGCGGAAATAACGCAGTTAATCAAATGATACAAACTGATATAGATGATGTTGAATACATATTAGTAAATACAGAAAAAGGCATATTAGAAAGAGCAAATACTAATGGTTGTAAAACACTTCAAATAGGAAAAGAAATCGCTCAGGGCCTTGGTGCTGGAGCTAATCCAGAAGTAGGGGAAAGAGCTGCAAAAGAAAGTTTAGATGATATTAATAAAGTATTAGAAGGAACAGACCTTTTATTCCTTACAGCTGGAATGGGTGGAGGAACTGGAACAGGTGCAATACCAGTTATTGCAGAAGCAGCAAAAAAGAAAGGAATACTTACAATAGGAATAGTAACAAAACCATTTTTATTTGAAGGAAAATTAAGAAGTGTTAGAGCAGACCTAGGAATAGACAAGCTAAAGCCAAATGTAAATGCATTAATAATAATATCAAATGATAAATTATTAGCAAATACAGATTCAAATGTGTCAATACTAAATGCATTTAAGATGACAGATGATATATTAAGACAAGGAATACAATCTATTACTGATATAATAAATTCAGTAGGAACTATAAATGTTGACTTTGCAGATGTAAGAACAGTGCTTGAATATACAGGGTACTCATATATGGGAATAGGAAGAGATAATGGAGAAAATAAAATAGTAGAAGCAACTATGAAAGCTCTTAATAATCCTTTAACAGAAACCGGTATAGAAAATGCAAAAGGTGTTATTTTTAATATAAAAGGTAGTGAAGATATAAGCCTTGAAGATATTAATAAAAGTGTGCAGTTAATTGGAGATAAGGTAAGTCCAGATGCTAATATTATCTTTGGAACAGTAATAGATGAAGATTTAGGAGATGAAGTTATTGTAACAGTAGTTGCAACAGGAGTTGAAGAAAAGAAAGAAGGAAAGAATGACAATAAAAGAATTTAATTTGCTAAAAATAAGGGTATTTGATGGTGATAACATAGTTTATGAAGGAATGTGTGAAGATGCGCCAGAAGATTTAAAAAATAGGCAAATAAAAATAGATGGAATTGATGGAAAAATTATAAAAATAAAATTAATTTAATCTGTATAAATTATCCATAAGTGGAAATACTTTTATTAAAAGAAAAGGAGATATGCTTATGGATAATATAAATAAAAGAAATATTATAAATAAAGCAGAGAAAATATTACAAACTTGCGAAGAAAAGTATAAAGAAGAAGGAAAGAATAAAAAGAAATTAAGGGAACTTGAAAGAGAGTGTAAGAAACTAAAAAGAAGTAATATTTTATGGAAAATAGCATTATCAGTTGTAGTAATTATTTCTCTTATGATTGTTATATAAATAAAGAATAAAACCTTTTCTATGGTCATATAATTTACAAAGACCAAGGAAGAGGTATTTTTTATGGAAAGAATTATTAGTGAACAAGATAGAATAAAAAGAGCAGAGGAACTTATTTCTAGAAGAAGAGGTGTTATATCTGCAAGGAATATTAAAACAAATAATGATAAAAAGAAAATTCCTACTATTACTAAGCTATTTATTAAAACTATAGTAAGTATGTGTATTTTTGGAATAGTGTATTTTTTAAGTCAGAATAATAACCCAGTAATTGAAAAGCTTAAACCTATTTTAGCTTATAATATTAATTTTGAAGAACTTTACAATAATAATAAAAATACTTTTAATTCAATAATTAGTGCTTTTTCAGATGATAAAGAAAAAGAGGAAAATAGTCAAAACAACATAGATTCTAATAATGTTTCTGTATCTGAAAATGTTTTAGATAATAATATAGTTGCTAATGAAGTAGTAAATGAAATTACAAATGAAGTAGGAATTGGGGGAGGAGAAGGTAAAGAAAATGTTAATTTATCACAAGAAGAACAAGATACTTTATATATAAAATCTAACTTTTCTTTTATAGTTCCAGTAGTTGGAACTGTTACTTCGGGCTATGGTAAAAGAGAGCCAACTGATATAATATCTGAAAATCATGCGGGTGTTGATATAGGTGCAACTATTGGAACTGAAATAATAGCTGCAATAGATGGAACTGTAGAGGAAGTTTCAAGTTATGGAGATTATGGCAATCACTTGAAGATAACAAATGGTGATGTGAGTACTTTATATGCACACTGTAGTACTATTTTAGTTAATCAGGGAGATTATATAACTCAAGGGCAGAAAATTGCAGAGGTGGGTAATACAGGTAGAACAACAGGTCCTCATTTGCATTTTGAGATTATAAGAAGCGGTAGGACAGTTGATCCTCAAGCGATTTTAGAACTTTAAAGGAGAAGAAAATGCAGATTAAATTAGATTTTAAGATATTTTTAATTATATTTATTTTCCTTATTACTAGAAATATACAAATATATGTGACACTTATGTTATTTGCATTAATTCATGAATTAGGTCATATGATATGTGGAATAATATTAGGACTTAGGCCTCAGTCTATAAGTATAATACCTTTTGGATTTAAACTTGCTTTTAAAGTAAAGTGTGATGATTATAATATTAGGATAAAAAATGGTAATAAATTAGCATTAAAAAAGATAATAATAGCAATTGCAGGACCTTTTACAAACTTTATATGTATAATCTTTTTATATTTATTTAAAGATTATATAAGTACATATAATTTATATAATGCAATATATGCAAATATACTTCTTATGCTATTTAATCTTATTCCTATATATCCTTTAGATGGTGGTAGGATTCTTCAAGGAATATTACATATTACAATTGGGCTAAGAGAAAGTTATAATTTTACTAAGACAATTACTAATGTAAATACAATTATTCTTACAGCAATCTCAAGTATTTTAATATTATATTATAAAAATATAGCTATACTTCTTGTTATCATATATTTATGGTTAATAGTATATGAATGTAATAAATATTACAAAATTAAAGAAAAGATTTATGGAAAAATTAAGCAAATAAGTAAACCAAAAGAAACTAAAAATGATTTAGCTTTAAATAAGTAAATTTACATAAAACTCTTGAAATTAACAAAATTTAGTGGTATAATTAATATATTGTTAGTAAGAGAGAGGAATTTTATGAATAAAGTA
>CALXQA010000033.1 GCA_944390335.1 uncultured Clostridia bacterium | reverse complement strand
AAGTCTCGCTCATAACCCGAAGGCCAAACTAAAAAAGTAAATATATAAACTCAAATACATAAAATAATAAAATATAAGTAACACGAAAAAATGAAAATAACAAAATTTTTGCTTAAATATTGATAAAAATATGTACTTGTGATATAAATATACATATAAATAGAAGGAAAGGTGGGAATTTTGTGCAAAATACCATGGAAGATATAAATACATATGAAGATGCAAAGAAAAAGATATTAATAGTAGATGACGAAAAATCAATATCAGATTTACTAGTATATAATTTAGAAAAAGAAGGATATAAAACAATAACAGCAATAGATGGAGAAGAAGGAGTAAACTTAGCATTATCACAAAATCCAGACTTAATTTTATTAGATATAATGTTACCAAAAATGGATGGACTAACTGTTTGCAAAAAAATAAGACAAACATTAAGTAAAATACCAATAATAATGTTATCAGCAAAAGGTGAAGAAATCGATAAAATACTAGGACTAGAAATAGGTGCAGACGACTATATGACAAAACCATTTAGTATAAGAGAACTAATTGCCAGAGTAAAAGCCAACCTTAGAAAAATAGAAAAAAATGATCAAGATATAGGAAATGTTATAATAAGAGGAAATAAAATTACAGTAGGAGATCTAAAATTAGACTTAGATAAATTCGAAGTTGAAGTAAGGGGACAAACTGTAACAGACCTTACAAGAAGAGAATTTGAAGTGTTAAGATATCTTGCACAAAAACCAGGCCAAGTAGTAACAAGAGAAGACTTGTTAGAAAAAGTATGGGGATATGAATACTATGGAGACATAAGAACTGTAGACGTAACAATAAGAAGAATAAGAGAAAAAATAGAAAAGAATACAGCAAACCCAAAAATACTCATAACAAAAAGAGGAGTAGGGTATTATATAGAATCATAAATAATAAGCCTTAGGAGGCATGCTTGTGAAAAACTTTCAAATGAAAATCATATTATCAATATATATTATAGGATTAATAGTAATAAGCTTCATGTCAATAGCATATTCAAAAATATTATTAGAAATAGGAGAAGCGGGTAAATATATTGAAAATGTAAGAAATATAACAATCATAACATTAATAATATACTCTGTATTTAATATAATAATAGCAATAATAGAAGTAAAAAAATATATAGAACCAATGTCAAAAATGCTAAAAGGAGCAAAAAAAGCAGTATTTAGTAGTGATATAAATAATTTAGATGTAGAAGCACCAGAAGATGAACTAACAGAATCAGTAAATGAAATAATAAATGAATTAAAACAAAACTTAAAAGACTCAAATAATGAAAAAAAGCAAAAAGAAACAATATTAAAGCATATGACGGATGGAGTCGCAACATTTAATATGGAAGGAGAAATAACATATATAAATCCAGCAGCAAAAAGAATGCTTGAATATAAAGCAACAGATAAAACATTTAAAGACTTATTTAAAAGATATGAAGACATAAATATGGAAAAAATAATATATTTAGACAGTTGGACATCATCAGAAAAGAAAATAGAAAATGCTCAAGGGTCTATGAACCTATTCTTTATACCATTCAAAAATGATGCAGACCTACCATCAGGAGTAATGGTTGTCATACAAGACATAACAGAACATGTAAAATTAGACAATATAAGAAAAGAATTTGTAGCAGATGTATCACATGAATTAAAAACGCCAATAACTTCAATAAAAGGATATTCAGAAACACTTTTAGATGGAGAATGCGATAAAGATGTGCAAAAGCACTTTTTGCAAGTAATAGACGATAACGCAGATAGAATGGAAAGATTAGTACAAGACTTATTAACACTTTCAAAATATGATAGTAATAAAATAGTAAATAAACCAATAGAATTTGACTTAGGAGAATTAGCAAAAGCATGTAAAGAAAAATTCGATATAGAAGTAAAAAAGAAAAATCAAACTGTAAATTGTTTTGTAACAGCAGATGTACCAACTGTATTTGCAGATAGAGATGGAATAGAAAGAGTAATACTTAATATACTTAGTAATAGCATAAAATATACACCAGAAGGTGGAAAAATAGATGTATATGTAGGATATGTACATAATGATGCATATGTAAAAATAAAAGACACAGGAATAGGAATACCAAAAGAAGACTTAGATAGAATATTTGAAAGATTCTATAGAGTAGATAAAGCACGTTCTAGACAATTAGGAGGAACAGGCTTAGGACTCTCAATAGCAAAAGAAATTGTTGAAAAAAATAACGGAAGTATAAATATAAAAAGTAAAGTAAATGAAGGAACAGAAGTAGTTATAAAAATACCTGTAAAGAAATAGAGGAAAAATAATGAGCGATAGAATGAAAAATATACTAGAATGGGTATACTGTATTGTAATTGCTGTAATAATAGCAATATTAATAAAATACTTTGTAGGAACACCTACAATAGTAAAACAAACATCAATGTATCCAACTTTAGAGCAAAATGATAGATTAATATTAAATAGATTATCCAGAACATTTAAAAAAATGCCTAAAAGAGGAGAAATAATAACATTTGAAGCACCAAGCAATAATCAAGAAGGACTAAAAATAGAAGACTTACAAAATCCAGTAGCAAAATATGAAAATGAACCAAGCAATTGGTTTAGTAAATTTACATATCATGTACTAGAAATAGGAAAAGAAAGCTATATAAAAAGAGTAATAGCACTTCCAGGAGAACATGTAGAACTAAAAGATGGCAAAGTATATATAAATGGAGAAATGCTTAATGAAACATACTTATCAGATGATGTAATAACGAATCCATCAGGAATTTTGCAAGACTTCATAGTGCCAGAAAATACTGTATTTGCAATGGGAGATAATAGAGAAGGATCAAAAGATTGTAGAGCATTTGGATGTATTCCATTAGATAGAATAGAAAGTACAGTTGTACTTAGATTTTGGCCACTAAATAAGTTTGGAAAGGTGGATTAGAAAAATGTTTGAAAACATAATAGGAAATGAGAAAATAAAACAAACATTTTTAGATGCATTAAATTCAGGAAATATATCACATAGTTATCTATTTGTTGGTAAAGCCGGAATAGGCAAAAAACAATTTGCAAAAGAAATTGCAAAAAAAGTAATGTGCCTTGGAGATGAAAAATGTGAATCATGTCAAAAATTTAATGCAAATAGTAATCCAGACTTTCAAATAATAGATCCAGATGGAAAAAGTATAAAAATAGAGCAAATACGTAACATGCAATCAAAAATATTAGAAAAGCCAATTATATCAAGTAAAAAAGTATATATAATAGACAATAGTGAATTAATGTCAGAAGAAAGCCAAAATTGTTTATTAAAAACATTAGAAGAACCGCCAGAATATGCAATGATTATTTTAATATCTTCTAATGAAAATAGAATAATACAAACAATAAAATCAAGATGTATAATAGTAAGATTTGAAGACCTAACTAATGAAGAAATATCTAAATACTTAAATACTCAGGACATAGATATAATAAAATTGTGTGATGGAAGCCTAGAAAAAGCAGACCATATTCAAGAGAAAAAAGAAATTTACTATAAACTAAGAGATATAGCTAATAATTTAGAAAAAAAGAGTCTAATAGATGTATTGAACAATTCAGAATTGTTATATAATTCAAAAGATGATATAATAGAACTATTAGACTATCTAAATGTAATATTTTTTGAAAAATGTAAAGAAAATATAAACTATTCAAAAGCTGTTAGTATAGTAGAAAAAGTAAAGAAAAAAATAAATGCAAATAATAACTTTGATATGAGTATAGACTATATGCTAATTCATATTTGGGAGGAATTTAATGGTTAAAGTTGTTGGAGTTAAATTTAGAAAGCCTGGAAAAATATATTTTTTTGATTCAGGAAAATTAGATATAAAAATAGGAGACAATGTAATAGTTGAAACTAGTTTAGGAAAAGAATACGGAGTTGTAGCAATAAATCCAAGAGGACTGCCAGAAGAAAAAATAGGAAAAGAAATAAAAAAGATAATTAGAATAGCTGATAAAGAAGATAGAAAGCATCAAGAAGAAAATTTAAAAAATGAAAAAAAAGCATTTGAAACATGTTTAAAAAAAATAAAAGAACATGGATTAAATATGAACCTTGTAGAAGCTAGATATATATTTGACAATTCAAAACTATTATTTTATTTTACAGCAGATGGTAGAATAGACTTTAGAGAGTTAGTTAAAGATTTAGCTAGTATATTTAGGACAAGAATAGAATTAAGGCAAATAGGAGTAAGAGATGAGATAAAAAGGATGGGGGGAAATGGAATATGTGGTAGAGAATTATGTTGCTGCTCATTTCTTAATGACTTTGATACCGTCTCTATAAAAATGGCAAAAGAGCAAAACCTATCTTTAAATGCAGCTAAAATTACGGGATCTTGTGGTAGGTTAATGTGTTGTTTAAGATATGAACAAAATGTATATGAAGACAAAATGAAAAATCTACCTAAAATGGGAGCAATAGTAAGTACAGAAGATGGAGAAGGTGTTGTTGAAGGAATAGAAGTCTTAAATGAAATTTTGAAAGTTAAGCTTAAAGATGAAGATGATAATTATTATTATAAAAAATATAACGCATCTGATGTAAAAGTATTAAAAGAAGGAAAAAGTGAAATTGAATCTGATATGACAGAAGAAGAATTAAAAGAATTAGAAGCAATGGAAAAAATGGATGAAATTGATAAAGAAAATACAAATGATGAGGATATTTAGTAAAATAATACTATGTGAAAGGTGGTGATAAAGATGGCATATAAAATAACAGATGCTTGTGTACAATGTGGTGCATGTGCAGCTTCTTGTCCAGTTAATTGTATATCTCAAGGTGAAAATCAATATGTTATAGACAAAAGTCAATGTATAGAATGTGGATCATGCGCTAGTATTTGCCCAGTTGGAGCTCCAATTATCGATGAAGATAAATAATAAATACTAAATAAAAATATCATTAATTAATAAAAAATGATTAATGATATTTTTTATGTATGTACTGATTATATATTGAAATAAATAAATACAAATGTTAAAATAAATATCATAAAATATAGGGGGAAATTATATTGATAGTAACGTTTCACCATCGACGAGAACTAAAGGAAGTACTAGTTTGGATTATAAAAATATAGGCTTTAGAGTCCAGCTATATGTAAAATAATAAATATGGAAAAATAAACCATATAAAAAATTTTGAAAAAACTATTGACAAAATCAAAAATGATTGCTAAAATAAACGCATGTAAATCCTATATATATTTATATATAATATAGAGTTTACTCAAGGTTTCAAGCTTTTTCATTGGGAGGTCCGAAAGGACCTTCTTTTTTTTCATAAAATTAGAAAAGCAAAGTAAAATATAAGTAGTAAAATTCTTGGTCAGTTCAATTGACAATACAAGAAATTAAATATATACTAAAAATGAACTAAAGAAGAAATAGTAAAATAAAGAATAAATTGGTATAAATAAGGAGGCAATTAATGAAGGATCTAATAGAAATAAGGTGGCATGGAAGAGGAGGACAGGGAGCAAAAACAGCTTCGTTACTTTTAGCAGATGCTGCTTTTAATACAGGTAAGTATATTCAAGGATTCCCAGAATACGGACCAGAAAGAATGGGAGCACCAATGACAGCATACAATAGAATAAGTACTAGTCCAATAAGAGTGCATAGTAATGTATATAAACCAGACTATGTAGTAGTAGTAGATGATACTTTATTAAGCTGTGTAGATGTAACAGCAGGACTTAAAGAAGATGGTGCAATAATAATTAATACAACAAAAGAAATTGATGAAATAAAGCCGTTACTTAAAGGATATAAAGGAAATGTATATACCATAGATGCAAGAAAAATATCAGAAGAAGCACTAGGAAGATATTTCCCTAATACACCAATGCTTGCAGCAATAGTAAAAGTAACAGAAATTATGAATGATGAAGACTTTATAAAAGACATGGAAGGTTCATTTAAACATAAATTTAGTAAAAAACCAGAAGTAATTGATGGAAATATGAAAGCAATAGAAATAGCACTTAGAGAAGTAAAAAAAGTGCAATAAAATTATGAAAATGGATATAATACCATTAGAAAGGATGAAATTATGGAAATAAATAATAATACACCATGGCAAGACATGACACCAGGAGGAACTATATATGATGCTGGTAATTCAAAAGATTTTAAAACAGGTGATTGGAGAAGCATGAAGCCAATATATATAGAAGAAAAATGTAAGCAATGTGGTCTATGCTTTCCAGTATGCCCAGATGATGCCATACCAGTAAATAAAGACCAAAAAAGGGGAGACTACAATTACGATTTTTGCAAAGGTTGTGGAGTATGTGCAAAAGCATGTCCATTTGGAGCAATCGTAATGGAAGAGGAGGACAAATAATATGAGTATAAGAGAAAGATTAAGTGGAAATGAAGCAACAGCTTTTGCAATGAAACAAATAAATCCAGATGTAGTAGCAGCATTTCCAATAACACCATCAACAGAAATACCACAATATTTCTCTACATATGTAGATAATGGAGAAGTAGATACAGAATTTGTAGCAGTAGAAAGTGAACATAGTGCGATGAGTGCATGCATAGGAGCAGAAGCAGCAGGAGCAAGAGCAATGACAGCTACATCAGCAAATGGGTTAGAATACATGTGGGAGATGGTGCAAATAGCATCAAGTATGAGATTACCAATAGTAATGGCATTAGTAAATAGAGCAATATCAGGGCCATTAAACATTCATAGTGACCATTCAGATGCAATGGGAGTAAGAGATAGTGGTTGGATAATGCTATTCTCAGAAACAAACCAAGAAGCATATGACAATATGCTAATGGCACATAGAATAGCAGAGCATAAAAATGTCAATTTACCTCTTATGGTATGCCAAGATGGGTTTATAACATCACATTCGATAGAAAATATAGAACTATTAGAAACAGAAGAAGTTAGAAAATTTATAGGAACATATAAACCAGAGCATTATTTGCTAGATAGAAAAAATCCTATAGCAATGGGACCAATGGACTTACAATCATATCTTTTTGAACATAAAAGACAACAATGGGAAGCAATGAAAAATGCAAAACAAGTCATATTAGATGTTTCTAAAGAATTTGAAAAGTTAACAGGTAGAAAATATGAACTATTTGAAGAATATAAAATGGAAGATGCAGATTATGTTATAGTATGTATGAACTCTACAGCAGGAACTGTAAAAAATGTTATAGATAAATTAAGAAAAGAAGGAATAAAAGCAGGTTTAATAAAAATCAGAGTATTTAGACCATTTCCAGGAGAAGAAATAGCAAAAGCATTATTAAAAGCAAAAGCAATAGCAATATTAGACAAAACACCACTATTAAGTGAAACTGGAGGACCTTTATATGAAGACATTACATCTGCAATGTATACACAAAAAATAAATATACCAGCAATAAACTATTCATATGGAATTGGTGGAAGAGATGTAACAGAAATGCAAATAGAAAGTGTATATAAAGACTTACAAGAACTAAAAGAAATGGAAAAACCATATAGATTTTTAGGATTAAGAAGTAAATAGAAAGGAAAGAGAACTATGTATAATGTTAAAGAAATAGTAGCAAATAAACCATCAAGGTTTTCAGCAGGACATAGAATGTGTGCAGGATGTGGAGCACCACCAGTTGCTAGAATGATATTAAGAGCAGTAAAACCAGAAGATCATGTAGTAATATCAAATGCTACAGGCTGTATGGAAGTATCAACTTGTATATATCCATATACATCATGGACTGATTCATATATTCATACAGCATTTGAATGTACAGCCGCTACAGCATCAGGTGCAGAAGCAGCATATAAAGCACTAAAAAAGCAAGGAAAAATACCAGAAAATGAAGATACTAAATTTATATGTTTTGGTGGTGATGGAGGAACATATGATATAGGAATACAAGCACTATCAGGAGCAATGGAAAGAGGACATGATATGACATATGTATGCTATGATAATGGAGCATATATGAATACAGGAATCCAACGTTCATCTGCAACACCACAGTTTGCAGACACAACAACATCACCAGCAGGAACAGTAATACCAGGAAAAATGCAAGTAAGAAAAGACTTAACAGAAATAATGGCATCACACCATTTACCATATGTCGCTCAAACAGCAGCATACTTAAACTTCAAAGACTTGTATGAAAAAGCAGAAAAAGCAATATACACAAAAGGAGCAAAATTCTTAAATGTATTAGCACCATGTCCAAGAGGTTGGGGATATCCAACAGAAGACTTAATGAAACTAAATAAATTAGCAGTAGATACATGTTATTGGCCTCTATACGAAGTAAAAGATGGAGTATACCATATAACATATAAGCCGGCTAAAAAATTACCAGTAGAAGAATTTTTAAAACCACAAAAAAGATTTAAACATATGTTCAAACCAGGAAATGAATGGATGATAGAAAAATTCCAAGAAGAAGTAGATAAAAGATGGAATGAACTTCTTGCAAAAGAAGAAATGACAAATAAAAGTAAATAGTATAAATAAATCGAGATTTCAACCAAGGGGGACGGGCCTTTTTGGTTGATTTTTCTTTAAAAATGATATATAATAATTAGTATTCAAAAATTAGGAGGTATTTATTATGTCAAAAAAAGCAAAACGGAAATTTTATATTAAAAGAAAAAAAGACTATATCAAAGTAAAATTTCCTTGCAACAGCTATGAATTTAAAGAACTTCTGGATCAGTACTTTTGGGGAAGACAGAAGGTAGGAGCGAAATATCTTGAGAAAGTGAATGGCAGTGTAAGTGCTGAAATGATGGAAGATTACCTTCAGTTAGTGAAAATTGCTCGAGAATTTAGAGGATATGAATTTTATCCTGGGACGCCTGATAAAAGAACTAAAAGTATATTGTTAGCAAAAGGATACAGGTACAAAGCTTGGACGGTAATTAAAAATAAAAAAGAAGTCGTAATGTTTGGCATAATGAAGTAACGGGAAAAGAGGGATATGCATTTGCATAGACCTCTTTTCCATATAAAAAAACACTTGTAAAGATAAGTTACATATGATATAATAATTCACTAGTTAATATGTGTTATTAGGGGGAAATTATGATAGTAAGAGATGAACTGTTAGAAGAATTAAAGCAGACTGCAGGATATGCAAGATGTGAGAAAGCTAAACAGTTTGTAGAAGCTGGGAAAGTTATTATAACCAAGACAGCATACGAGAATAGAGATAACTTCTCTATACATGCAAAAGTAAAAGGAAACCAAGCAGACTATCAGACCTACATCGAAGTAAAAAATGGTGAAATAGAATATTTAAGTTGTACATGTCCAGACTATGAATCTACATATGGAACATGTAAACATATATTAGCAACTGTATTAGAATTCAATTCAAATGTAGGATATATAAGAAAAAATGAAAATAAATCACAAATAATAAAAAATAATGAAAAATATAGAATATATAGACAAATGATAAATTCATTTTATTCTGAAGAACAAAATGAAATAAATAAAAAACTACCAGAAAATGAAAAAGTAAGATTAGAACCCAAACTTATATATAAGGAAGATATAAAAAGTTTTAGATTAGAAGTAAAAATTGGAAATAAGCAAATGTATAAAATAAAAGATCTTCCAACATTTTATACAAGAATGATAAATAACGAAACATATAAATATGGAAGTAAACTAGAATTTGCACATATTAGAGAAAATTTTGAAAATTCAAGTTTACCACTGTTAGATTATATACTAAAATATGCTGAAATTATAAAATACACTAACGAAGCAGAAGAAAGGTATTATACACATGCACTTGACAGAGCATATATAGCAGTATCTAATTCTGGACTAGATGAGCTTTTTAATATATATGTAAACAGAAAAATAGATATTTTAAGTGAATATTCCACAGAAAGTACAGAATTTGTGGATAATGTACCGAATATTTCATTTAAATTAAGTGATAAAAATGCAAATGAATATAAAATAACAACAAATATAAATGTATTTGACTATACAATAATAGAAGGAAAAGAATATATATATTTTTGGCAAAAAAACAAAATATATAGATGTCCTAAAGAATATGAGAGCAGTATATTAAAATTATTAAACATATTCAAAATAAACCTAACTAAAGAAATAGTATTAAGAAAAGAAGAATTTGCAGATTTTTATTCATTAGTAATGCCTTTATTAAAAGGAAATGTAGACATACAAGAAGTAGACCAAGAAGAATTAAAAAATTATTTGCCAAAAAAATTACATGTAAAAGTATTCTTAGACTATAATAATAAAAACTATATAACAGCAGATTTAAAATTTAAGTATGATGATGTGGAATTTAGTCCATTTATAGAAGTAGATACAAAAATGCCAAGAAATGCTGTAGAAGAATCAAAAGCATTAGACTTATTTAAAAATTCTGGATTTATGTATGACCAAAAGAATAATAGATTAGTATTAGTAAGAGACGAAGATATTTTTAATTTTTTAGAAAAAGATATAGAAAAATATATATCGAAATTTGAGGTATTGGCAACAGAACGTTTTAAAAATAGACAGATAATAAAGCCAAAAATAAACTCAGTAGGAATTAAACTTGAAAATAATTTGTTAAGCATTGATTTATCTAATATTGATATAGATAAAAGTGAAATATCAGAAATAATGAAAAAATATAAACTAAAGAAAAAATTCCATAGATTGAAAAATGGTGAATTTATTAATTTAGAAGAAAATGATACATTAAATTTAATAGATAAAATATCAGATGGAACTAATCTAAAATATGAAGATTTAGTAAGTACTGAATTAAAATTGCCAGTTTACAGAGGAATGTATTTAGATAAAATACTAAAAGAGAATAAAGATTTAGTGGTTAAACAAAACGAAGAGTATAGAGGTTTAATAGATAATGTATATTCTAGGCAAATATCAGATAAATTTAAACTTCCAATGGGGCTCAAAGCAACATTAAGAGAATATCAACAAGTAGGATTTAATTGGCTTAAAACACTGGATGAATATGGCCTTGGAGGAATACTTGCAGATGATATGGGACTTGGAAAAACTATTCAGCTTCTTGCTTTAATTATGTCATATGTTGAAAATACTAAAAATGAAGAAAAGAAACCTACAATTGTAGTATGTCCAAGTTCTTTATCTTTAAACTGGAAAGAAGAGGCTACAAAATTTACACCTGGTTTAAAAGTTCTTACAATAAATGGAGATTCAAAATATAGAGAGGACTTAATATCTAATATTAAAAATTTTGATATTGTAATTACATCATATGATTTACTAAAAAGGGATATAGAGTTGTACAAAAAATACAATTATACATTTAAATATATAATAGCAGATGAGGCACAATATATAAAAAATAATAATACACAAAATGCAAAAGTAATAAAAGAAATTAAAGCAGAAACTAAATTTGCACTTACAGGAACACCTATAGAGAATTCTTTGTCAGAACTTTGGTCAATTTTTGATTTTATTATGCCTGGTTATTTATTTTCATATAATAAATTTAAGATTTTGTATGAGACTCCTATTAGTAAAGATGAGGATAAAGATGCTATGGCTAAATTAAAAAGCTTAATAGAACCTTTTGTACTAAGAAGAGTTAAGGAAAATGTACTTACTGAACTTCCAGATAAGACAATTACAATATTAAATAATGAAATGACAGGTGAGCAATTAAAGATTTACTTGTCATATATGCAAAGTGCTAAAAGGCAGGCAAAAGAAGAAATTGAAGCAAATGGAATTGCTAATAGCCAAATAAAGATACTAGCATTACTTATGAGATTAAGGCAAATATGTTGCCACCCAGGTCTTTTTATTGAAAATTATGATGGTGAGAGTAGCAAACTTAATCAATGCATGGAAATTATTAAAGATGCAGTAAATGGAGGACATAAAATTTTATTATTTTCTGGTTATTCTTCAATGTTTAATTATTTACAAAAGGAACTTGAAAAAGAAAATATAAAATATTTTAAACTAACAGGTCAAACAAAAGTTGAAGATAGAATGGATTTGGTAAATCAGTTTAATAGTGATGATAGTATTAAAGTTTTCCTTATTTCTCTAAAAGCAGGAGGTACAGGTCTTAATTTAATTGGTGCAGATATGGTTATTCACTATGACCCTTGGTGGAATTTGTCTGCAGAAAATCAAGCTACTGATAGAACATATAGAATTGGACAAAAGAAAAATGTTCAAGTGTATAAGCTAATTACTAAAAATTCTATTGAAGAAAAGATATATAATCTTCAAGAAAGAAAGGCAAAACTTGCAGAAGATATGCTTACTATGAATGAAACATTTATTAGCAAGCTTTCTAAAGATGAGATTATGCAATTATTTGAATAATATTAAATAAAGAAGGTTGGATATGAATGAATATATTAATATTATAGGCGGTGGATTAGCTGGTTGTGAAGCGGCTTATCAAATAGCTAAAAGAGGGATTAAGGTAAAGCTTTATGAGATGAAACCTAAAAAGTTTTCACCAGCACATTCTAATGGAAATTTAGCAGAAATTGTATGTAGCAATTCCTTTAAGTCTAATTTACTTACTAATGCATGTGGGCTTTTAAAAGAAGAACTAAGATGTTTAGATTCCCTACTAATCAAAACAGCAGATAAAGTAAGAGTTCCAGCAGGTCAAGCTTTGGCCGTTGATAGGGAAATGTTTTCTAAGATTGTTACAAATAGTATAGAAAATAACAAACTAATAGAAATTATAAATAAAGAAGTTATAAGTAAATATGATGATAATGAAGATAAGAAAAGTAAAAATATATATTTAGAAGATTTGATAGAAGATACAATCACTATAATTGCAACTGGACCTCTTACTTCTGATTCTTTATCAATAGGAATAAAAAAACTTACAGGAGAAGATGAACTTGCTTTTTATGATGCTGCTGCTCCTATAATTTTAAAAGATTCTATTGACTTTAATATTGCTTTTTATGGAGATAGATATAATGAAGAAAAGAAAAAGGATGAATCAATAGAGGAATGGATAAATAGAATTAAAAGTGATAAGAGCGATTATATTAACCTCCCTATGAATAAAGAAGAATACGAAAACTTTATTTATGAACTTATTAATGCACAAGTTGCAGAATTACATAGTTTTGAGAAAAGAGAAATATTTGAAGGTTGTATGCCAATAGAAATAATGGCTAAAAGGGGTATAGATACTTTAAGATTTGGCCCATTAAAGCCTGTAGGTTTTGAGGATCCAAGAACAGGGAAAAGACCTTATGCAGTAGTTCAACTTAGACAAGATAATGTTAAGGCTAGTTTATATAACTTAGTTGGATTTCAAACTAACTTAAAGTATGGAGAGCAAAAAAGAGTTTTTTCAATGATACCCGGACTTCAAAATGCAGAGTTTGTAAAATATGGTGTTATGCATAGAAACACATTTATTAATTCTTCAATTCTTTTAGATAATAGATATAATTTTAGAAAGAAATCCAATATATTTTTTGCTGGACAAATAACTGGAGTAGAAGGATATGTTGAATCTATTTCATCTGGTTTGGTTGCAGGTTTAAATGCAACTAATATGGTAAAAAATAGTAAGCAAATAATTTTTTCAAATGAAACTATGATAGGAGCTTTGGCAAACTATATATCTACTTTAAACAAAAATTTTCAACCTATGAATGCAAATTTTGGAATTTTACCGGAATTAGAAGGAAATAAAATCAAAGATAAAAAGAAAAAATATGAAGAATTAAGCAAAAGGTCATTAGAAATAATAAAAAAATATTACAATTCTGAAATTTACTTGAATTATGAATAGATGTTTTGATATAATTAATACAAATAAAACTATTTTGAGGTTACATAACTTGAAATTGATTAAGAAATGTGTTATAATTAACTTATTAAGGGTGATTATAAGTGTGTTTAAAAAATTAGGAGGTAATATTTATGAATAGTGAAAATCTTTCAAAAGAACTAGTCGAAAAACTTTCAATTGATGAATTAGTAGATTTGAAAATAGAAGCAGATGATTTAACAAATGACTTAGAAGATATTATACGAAGATGTGATAAGGTTTTAAATTCTTAATTAAGGGGGGAAAAAATGGAATTAGAAAGTTTAAATAAGGAATATTTAAAATTAAAAACTAAATTAAGAGATAGTAGAATGCAAGAAAGAATTTTAAACGATAGATTTACAATGCTTAGCGATGAAAAAATAATAATAAATGGTGAATTGGTTGAAGCAAAAAGAAATAATAATCAAGCAGAAATAAAAAGATTAAATCAACTACTAAAACAAGTGAATGAAGCCATTGTAAATCTTAAAGCAGAAGCTACAATTCAAAAAGAAGAAGTTAATGGAATAAGAGCAATGATAGATGCAAGAGTAAATGAAATAAGAAACAACGATGCATTACAGTATCATATAGACTCAGCTTTATCTACTAGATATTCAAGGCAATTAAAAAAATTAAATAAAGAAAAGCAAGAAAAAGTTGAGAAAAGAAACGAAATTGCAAATTTGTTGGTTTTATTAAGGAATCATAGAACTTTAATGAATAATGCAAAAGGAATAGCAAATGCTGCAAAAAGCATTAAGAAATTACAAGAAGAACTTGCTTCCTTACAAGTTGTTTCTGCAGGAACTGTGACTTATAGTGATCAAAATAGAGCAAATGAAATATTAAATAATTTAATACCAATGGCAAATGCAAAAATACAAAAAAATAAAACGGCTCTAAAAGATTATATAGATAAGAAAAAAATAAATATTAGTAAAGATACAATAGACCAACTTGAAAAAATGGAATATCAAAATGATCGTACGGGACAAGCTAATGTAGAAAAGACCCTAAATAAAAAAATAGAATCATATAATACAGATATAGCAAAACATGACAAAAAAATCGATCAATATTCTAGAGCCCTTAATATGATGCCAGAAGATGTAAGAAGAGAGCAACAAAATAGAAATGAAATTGTACAGGAAAATCCTGAGCAAGCAGAAGGGAATATAAAATGGTATAATTTCATTAAAAGATTTAAAGCTTGGAGAGAAAGAAAAAATCAACCACAATTAGCAGAGCAAACTACACGTGTTGACACACAACAGTTTAAAAACAGTTTAAAATATGAGATAGTAAACGACTACATGAAAGCAACAGAAAGAGAAGATTTAAAAAGAGCAAAGCAAAATCAACAAAGAAGTGAAACAGAAGAAAGATAATGAGTATAAACAAAAAACATACATATAAATAATATAATACAATAATGCAATAGAAAAGATATGTAATTAGAAAATGCTACAAAGCAAGAAATATGAAATACTCTATAAAATATAGACTAAAATTATCTAAATAGATTGACTTTAATCAAAAAGCGTGATAAAATAATACTGTTATTTTAAGATGCCATAATAGGC
>CALXQA010000032.1 GCA_944390335.1 uncultured Clostridia bacterium | reverse complement strand
ATATGTTATAGACATATAATATTTAGATTGTCTTTTAGTTAGCATTATTTATTATCATTTAATTTAATCCTATTAATCTCTTCATTTCTTTTAATCTTTTGAGTAGTAGTTTTTATTAAAGGCTCAGTAGAAATAATAATTCTTCTAATATATTTGTAAGCAGGCATTTGCTTATTAATTTTAGTCTTAATATCATTCCAAATAAAATCACAATAATCAGTTTGAGAAATACCAGGAAAAACCTTTTTAAGTTCATCTTCATCATATATAATTTTAGCACAAATAGTAACATCAGTATTTCTATCAGCTTTAGAATCATCAAGAGAGCCAAAAACCATACTTTCAGTTACATAAGAAAGCTTGTTTATAAGAATCTCTATTTCCTCAGGGAAAATCTTTTTACCATTTTTTAAAACAATCATATCCTTTTTTCTACCAGTAACAAATAAAAAACCATCCTTGTCAATGTAACCCAAATCACCAGTATAAAAAAATCCATTCTTTATAACCTCTTTAGTAGCCTCATCATTATTATAGTACCCAAGCATAATAGCAGGAGTTTTAGCAATTATTTCACCTATACCATTATTATCCGGATTATCAATCTTAATTTCTATAGTAGGAAGAGGAAAACCTACAGAACCAGTTTTTTTGTGAAAACTATTTTCACCAGCTAAAACAGGAGCAGTTTCAGTAAGACCATAACCTTGATGAACATCAAAACCAAAATCATTGTAGCCCCTAATAGTCTCTTTATCCATAGGAGCCCCACCAGCAATAATAGTTCTTAACCTTCCACCAAGATTATCAATAATTTGTTTAAAAACCTTCCTTTTAGTCTCTATACTAGCATGCCTAAAAATAAACCTTGCAATATTTACAACTCTAAGTTTATTTTGCTCTTTAATAGTTTTTAAAATTTTCTTATACATAATTTCAAGCATCAAAGGAACACATACAAAACCAGTTACATGATATTCCACTAAATTCTTTTGAATATACTTTAATCCATCACATATAGCAATAGTAATACCACAAGATGTTCCAAACAAAAAAGTAGTAGTACTTTCAAAAGTATGATGAAGAGGTAAAAAAGATAAAAACTTATCTTCAGTAGTAATATTTATCATTTGACTTAAGGCATATAAATCCATACAAATAGCATATTGAGAAAGCATAACAGCCTTTGAAATATTAGTAGTTCCAGAAGTAAAAAGAATTATACTTAAACCTTTATTATCAATACTCAAACTATTATACTTTTCATGACTTAAAAATTTTCCATCATCCAAAAGTTTAGAAAAAGAAATAAAACCGTAATCATGAGCATTTGGGATACAATCAAAATCCATACAGATTTTAAAACTACAATCACAATTGCAATCATTTACAGTATCTATATATTTATCACTAAATATTATAGAATCAGCTTCACTTCTTTTTAATAACTCTAATATCTCATTTTTAGGTAAAGATTTATCCAAAGGAACAACAATAAGCCCAGCAGTAGTAATCGCTAAGTAACTCACACACCATTCATATCTGTTATCAGAAATAAGGGCAACCTTTTTGCAAGACATATTAAGTAAAGATACAGCTAGATTTTCAATATCTTTTGCAAACTGACTATATTTAACCTTTATATGATTATCATCATCAGGCTTTTCTTTATATTCAAAAGCTGTAAGGTCTTTATACTTAGTTTTATATAAATTAACTAATTCTTTAAAATCATTTAACTTTTGACCATCATAAAGTTTATTATTCATACTAACCACCTAACTATCATAAAGTATTATAAAATTTCTTTTATCATCTTTTACTATATAGATAGTATTTTATATCAAAAATATGAATTTTACAATAAAAAAATATAAAATCAACCATTGGGGACGGGCCTTTTTGGTTGAAAAATTTAATGTAATGTAGTTGTATCAAGCAAAATAGGATGACATTAATAAAATTTAAATATTTATATCTTTACAAGTACGAATAAAATAGATATAATTGGTATAAAGAAAGGAAGAAAAATGCTTAAAACCGTTGGGGCTGTATATATATATATATATATATCGTAAAATTTAACAGAATAAATAAAAGTAGACATAGAGAAACTATGTATATTATGCGAACGTAAAATTGCATATTATACATAGTTTATTTTATTACCGTTATGCAATAATAAATACTTGCAAATATAAATGTGCTGTGATATAACATCAAAAGAATAAAGCAAAAGAAAATAGAAATAATAAACATAAGGAGGAATAAAAGTGAAAAGAAGAATAATAAAAGAAGTAAAAGGAATAACTTTAGTAGCTTTAGTTGTTACAATAATAGTTCTTTTGATACTTTCAGGAGTAGCAATTAGTTTAAGTTTAGGAGATGACGGAATATTTAAAAGAGCAAAAGAAGGAGCAAAAACTTATCAAAATGCAAGCCTAAATGAAAAAATATAATTAGATGAAGTATCAAACTATATTGAAGATTATTTAAATGGGAGAAAGGAAGAAACAGTAATAACAAATGTAAAAGAAGCAATAGAAAAAGGAACTGTGTATAAAGAAAATACAGTAATATATGATGAATATAATAATCCTGTAAAAGTACCAGCAGGATTTAAACTAGCAAAAGATTCAGGAACAGATGTAACAAAAGGAATTGTAATTGAAGATGTAGAAGCGGGAAATGATGATACAATAGGAAATCAATATGTATGGATTCCTGTTGGAGATGTATATATTAATACAAATAAGGATACAAAAAGAATAAATTTAGGAAGATATGAATTTGAAACTAATTCAGATGGAGTAATGAAACAATCAGCAGACAATTACACAGAAGTAATTGAAATAGATGTAAATCAAGAATGGACATATAGAGAATTAACAAGTGGAGTGGAAAATGCAATAGCAAAAGATTTAGGTGATTTTATAACCAAAACAAAAAATGCAAGTGGTTACTATATAGGTAGATTTGAAGCCGGAAAAGTAAATGAAAATACAAATACATTTAATATAAAGAAAAATCAAGAAGTATATAATAATATAACACAAGAAAATGCAGCAGATTTAGCAAGAAATTTATATATTAATAATGATTTTCAAAGTGATTTAATAAATAGCTATGCATATGATACAGCTATAATATATATACAAGCATTTAGTGGAGATTCTGATTATTCAAAACAGATTAGATTTCAAGATTCATTAGTAACTACAGGTAATGCTCATGATGAAGAAAATAATTATGATGTAAGATGCAATATATATGATATGGCTGGTAGTGTAAGAGAGTGGTCTACTGAAACTTCAAGTGCTATAGGATTTGCAAGAGTGTTTAGAGGTGGTGGTTATGAATCACAAACTGGTAGATATACATCTAGCCGTTATGGAAATAATGATATGGAAGCGGCTGAAGATTATATAGGTTTTAGAAGTATTCTGTATGTTTAATCTTTATATGAAAATATGTCAAAAAAAGTTGAAAGATGTATAAATATAGCCTTTTTTGACATATTGTTTTTTTTGACATTTAAGAAATTTATTGTATAATAGTATAGATAAAATATATTTTATATCAAAAAATTTTTTATCAAAGAGTTAATTCTAAATAAAAATCAAAAAAATTTAATTCAAAAAAAGGAGTTTAAGTCTATGGAAGATGTTATAAAAAATGTAAAAGAAAATGAAAACAAAAATAAAAATCAAAAAGAAGAAGAAAAAGAGTTATTAAAACCAAAGAATGATGTAGTATTTCAAAGTTTATTTAATCAAAAGAATGAGAAAATAACAAAAGCATTTATAGAGGACTTACTAGAAGAAAAAATAGAAAAGATAATAATAAATGATACAAAAGAACTGTATAGAGAAAAGCCAGAAGATAAACTAGGAATATTAGATTTAGAAGCAGATATAAATGAAGAAAAGAAAATAGATGTAGAAATACAATTAATAGAAAAAGAGAGCTTTGCAGAAAGATTACTATATTATTATTCAAAACTATATGGAAATGAGATAAAAAGAGGAAAGGCATATGATAGCTATAAAAAAGTAGTAATAATAGCAATATTAGACTTTGATTTAGAAATAACTAAAGGAATAGAGAAAATGGAAACAAAATGGAGAATAAGAGAAGACGAAAATACGAAGCTAATATTGACAGATGCATTAGAGATACATATAATAGAATTATCCAAGATAAAAAGAGAATACAAGAAGAACAAAGAAAATAGGAAAGTGCAGTGGATGATGTTCTTGGATAATCCGAATACCGAGGAGGTAGAAGAAATAATGGAAGAAAATAAAGAAATAAGAGAAGCAGTAGTAGAAGTACATAAAATGAGTAAAGATGAGAAGTTAAGAAAATTAGCAGAATTAAGAGAAAAAGCAATAATGGACGAAAAAGAGATATATAGTACAGGATATCATAAAGGACAAAAGAAAGAAAAAATAGAAATAGCAAAAATTTTAAAAGAAAAAGGAATGAATAAAAAAGAAATAAGTGAAATAACTAAACTCACAATAGCAGAAATAGAAGAGATATAAAATAAAAAGTAACAAATAAAAAGAAAAATGGCTGAAAGCCTTGATACTGTATATATATATATATATATATTGTAAAATTTAATAGAAAAAGAAAATATGGACATAGAGAAACTATGTATATTATGCGAACGTAAAATCGTGTATTATACATAGTTTATTTTGTTGTAAAAATAGAGCAAAAGAAAATAGAAATAATAAACATAAGGAGGAAGAAAAGTGGAAAGAAGAATAAAAAAGATAAGAAAAAATATAAAAGGAATAACAATAGTAGCATTGGTTGTTAATACTTCTAATATTAGCTGGAGTAGCAATTTCATTTACTGTGGGAGAAGATGGTATATTTAGAAAAGCACAAGATGCTACAAAAATATATGAAAATGCACAAAATAATGAAATGATAAGCTTAGAAGAAATAAGCAATTATATAGATGATGTAAATAAAGGAAATATAAATAGTGGAGAAGATGAAGAACAAATAAAAGAGAATATACCTAATAAACCAAGATTAAAACAAGGAATGACAGCAGTAAAGTTTAATGAGCCAACTCAAGACAGTATTGGAACAATGTTAGATACAAATGAAAATGATAATGAATGGTATAATTATGAAGAAAAGAAATGGGCAAATGCAAGAACAGAAGATGGAAGTATGTGGGTATGGATTCCAAGGTTTGCATACAGAATAAATGAATCTAATCAAACCGTAGATGTAGTATTCTTACAAGGAACAAGTAATAATTATTATGATGAAAATGGAATATTAAGAGAAGCAAAAAGATGTAAAAATGCAGATGATATAATAGATACAACAGAAGGTTTTACAGTCCATCCAGCATTTACAGATGAAAGTAGTATAGGCTTTAGAAATGGAGGCCTGGGATAGCGAAATAGAAGGAATATGGGTAGCAAAATTCGAAGCAGGATATGCCACTGGTGGAGAAAATACGGCTTCTATAAAAGCAAGTAATGTAAATTATACACAGACACAAGTATGGTCAGCAGCAGTAGAAAATGGAACAAGTGAAGAAGGAAGCATATCAGCAAGAAACTGGTTAGATGGAATATACGGTGAGACCACAACAGCAATTAAATACCCAACATTTCAAGGATCGGCTTATTCAATGAACTATATATCAACAGGAGATGCATATAGTATAAGTAGAGTGCTAACAGAAGCAGGAAATATATATGGAATATATGATATATCAGGAGGAGTATGGGAAAGAACAACAGGATATATAAATAATGGAAATGAAAACTTATCAAAGTATGGAAATTCATTTGTAACAGGAACATCAAATAAGTATTCTACAGTATATCCATATAGTGATGAAGGTACTAATAACACAGAAAAAGAACAAAATAATTATGAATTAAATACCAAAATTTATGGAGATGCAATAAAAGAAACTTCTAAAGAAGGGACAGTAAATTCAAGTTGGTATGAAGATTATTCTTATTATCTTCGCAACAATGGACAATTTTTTAAGAGAGGAGGTTTTTACGAAGATGATAAAGCAGCAGGTATTATAGCTTTTCATCCAACTGATGGTTATAATCCATATAAATACGGATTCCGTTGTATATTAATTTAATAAACATAAAAATAGTGAGAATAGAGAAATTAATTATTTATTCTCACTATTTTTTCTACTTGTCAAAAAATAGGATATATTGTATAATTTATATATTGAAACTGGAGGAAAAAAGTTGAATAATAGAAGAAGAAAAACAAGGAAATCTAATATAATTATAGATAGTATAAGTAATAAAAACTTTATAATAATTTCAACAATATTATTAGTAATTATAATTATTTGTATAGTTATATCAATATATTTAAACATAAAAGAAAATGAAAAAGTAGCAGAAGAACAAAAAAGAATAGCACAGCATGTAGAAGATATATATACATCAGTACAAGCAAGCTTAGAAGAAAGCAATAATTTTAAAAGTGATTCAATTATTAGAATAGCAGCAATAGGAGATATTTTACTAGGAAATAATTTAAAGAATTATGGAAAAGATGAGAATGGATTATATAGTAATGTATTTACTGATATATCAAAATATCTAAAAGATGCAGACTTAGTAGTTGGAACATATGAACACAATATAGAAGAAGGTAGTAAAGCATTTGCAAATGCAATAAAAGAAGCAGGGGTAAACTTTGCGTCGCTTGCACATAACCATGCATTAGATAATGGAATAGAAGGATTAAATTCAACAAAAGAATATTTAGAAACAATAGGAATTGAAACAATAGGACTATATTCAGAAGAAAGTAAAGATAGAGTAAAAATAAAAGAAGAAAAAGGTACAAAAATAGCATTTTTAAGCTATACATATGATGATGGAGATGTAGGCGTTAATATATATAATGAAGAACTAGTAAAACAAGATTTAGAATATGCTAAACAAAATGCAAACTTTGTCGTAGTCTTGATGCACTGGGGAGATGTAAATAAAAATGAAAAAAATACTACTCAGGAAAATCAAGCTAAATTCTTAATAGACAATGGAGCAGACATAATAATAGGAGCACACCCATCAGCAGTTCAGCCAATGGAAATAGTAAAAAATAGTGAAGGAGAAGATTGTTTTATAGCATATTCAGTTCGGAGACTTTACATCAGATTTTAGTAGTGAAAACTCTAATTTAGAACTAATATTAAATATTCAGCTTTACTATAATGTAGAAGAAAATAAAGTATCTTTATATAAAGTAGACTATGTACCAATATATATGAATGACTCTGGAACAAGCAGTAAAATAAATAGATTTAAACTATTAGATATGAAAAATGAAATCGCAAACTATGGAAAAAACGGAAGTAAACTTGATAAGAAAACCTATGATAAACTTATAAGAGGAATAGATAGATTAAATGGAATAATATCAAAGTAGGAGGACATATATTTATGAAAGTAGGTTTTGTATCACTTGGGTGTAGTAAAAATTTAGTAGATACAGAAATGATGATAGGAATATTTGAAAAGAATGGATATGAAATAGTAAATAATGAAAATATAGCAGATATTATAGTTATAAATACATGTGGATTTATAACTACAGCTAAAGAAGAAGCAATAAATACAATATTAGAAATGGCAAAATTAAAAGAAAAAAATTGTAAATATTTAATAGTAACAGGTTGTTTAGTTGAAAGATATAAAGAAGAATTATTAAAAGAATTACCAGAAGTAGACCTATTTATAAAATTTAGTGAATATAAAACATTTTGGGAACAAGTGCAAAACCTATTAAATAGAGATAAAAATGTAAAAAATGAACAATTAGATTTTTTAGATAGAATAATAACTACAGGAAAAAATTATGCATACTTAAGAATAGCAGAAGGGTGCAATAACTTTTGTACATTTTGTGCCATACCATATATAAGAGGAAGATTTGTAAGTAGAAAAGAAGAAGACATAATAGAAGAAGCGGAAAAACTTGCAAAAGAAGGATATAAAGAATTAATAGTAATAGCACAAGATACAACTAAATATGGGATAGATATATATAAAGAGCCAAGGCTTGATAAATTACTTCATAAAATAAGTAAAATACAAGGAATAGAATGGATAAGATTTTTATACTCATATCCAGAAACAATAACAGATGAACTTATAAAAGAAGTAAAAGAAAATGATAAAATATGTAAATATTTTGATATACCAATTCAGCACATTTCAAACAAAATATTAAAAAAGATGAATAGAAAAAGTGATAAAGAAAGCATCATAAACCTTATAACAAAATTAAGAAAAGAAATACCAAATGTAGTTATAAGAAGCACTGTTATGGTAGGATTTCCAGGAGAAACAGAAGAAGACTTTGAAGAACTATATGAATTTATAAAATGGGCTAAATTTGATAAATTAGGATGCTTTATGTATTCAAAAGAAGAAGGAACAGTAGCATATAATATGGAAAATCAAGTACACCCAATGACAAAAAAGAAAAGATATAATAAGATAATGAAACTTCAAAAAGAAATATCAGAAGAAAATCTAAAAAAGCATTTAGGCAAAAACTTAAAAATACTAGTAGAAAATAAAGGAATTGGAAGAAGCTATATGGATGTTCCAGAAATAGATGGAGTTACATATATAAAAGGAGATGCAAAGATAAACTCTTTTATTAAATGTAAAATAACAGGAGTAAAAGAATACGATTTAATTGGAGAAATTATCGAATGAAAATATTAATAGTAATAGATCAATACGAAAATTTAAGTAATGGAACAACAATATCTGCAAAAAGATTTGCAGAAGGATTAAGAAAAGCAGGAAATGAAGTACAAGTTTTAAGTACAGGTAAAGTAGATGGAAACGATTATGCATTAAAAACATATAAATTTCCTAAAATAATAGACAAATATTTTAAAGCAAATGAGATGGTATTTGCAAAACCAGATGAAGAAGTAATGAGAAATGTATTTAAGAATCAAGACATTATACATTTCTATATGCCTTTTAGGCTAGCTAGAAAAGGTGTAAAAATTGCAGAAGAAATGAAAATACCGCATACAACAGCATTTCATGTCCAACCAGAAAATATTACATATGCAGTAGGACTTGGAGAAAAGAAATATATAAATGATAAAATATATACATATTTTAGGTCATATTTTAATAAATTTAGACATATACATTGCCCAAGTAATTTTATTGCTAATCAATTAATAGAACATGGATATACAGCAAAAATGCATGTTATATCAAATGGTGTAGATGATGACTTTATATTTTCAAGAAAAACTAAACCAGAGGAATTAAAAGATAAAATAGTAATCACAATGGTTGGAAGATATTCACCAGAAAAAAGGCAAGATGTATTAATAGATGCAATATATAAATCTAAATACAGTGACAAAATACAATTAATACTTTGTGGACAAGGACAATGTTTTGAAAAATATAAAGAACTATCTAAAAACTTGAAGAACAAACCAATAATGAAGTTTTATGAAAAAAAGGATTTAGTAGATGTTCTTTCATATACAGATATATATGTACATAGTGCAGATGCTGAAATAGAAGCAATATCATGCTTAGAGGCAATTGCATGTGGTAATGTACCAATAATATCTAACAGTAATGAATCTGCAACTGTACAATTTGCATTAAATGAAGAAAGTCTATTTGAGCATGGTAATAGCCAAGACTTAGCAAGAAAAATAGACTATTTCCTAGACAATGAAGACCATTTAAAAGAAATGAGAAAAGTTTATGCGGAATTTGCTAATAAATTTAGAATCGAAAATAGCATAAAATTAATGGAAGAAATGTTTAGAGAAGAGATAGGGGAGTATGAAAAGAAAGAAAACAGGTGATTTATTACATCACTCATTAATTTATAAAATATTAAGTAGTTTACTTTATTTAATAGCCTATCCTATATTATTTTTAATAACAAAAATATTTTTAGGATTAAAAATAGAAGGAAGAGAAAATTTATCTAAAGTAGGTGATGAATATATTGTAGTAGCTAATCATATTAATATGATTGATTGTGCTATGATTGCATTATCAATATTTCCAAGAGTACCATATTTTCTTACATTACAGTCTAATTTACAAATACCTTTTATAAAGTATTTAGTTATGCTTTTAAGAGGAGTGCCAATACCTAGAAATAAATCAGGTAAAGAGAAAATGGTAAATACAATAAATAAATTATTAAAAAAAGGAGAAGTTGTTGGAATTTATCCAGAAGGACATTTAATTCCTTATTGTGATACAATAAGAGAATTTAAAGATGGAGCATTTAATTTTTCAGTAAAAAATAGCGTGCCAATTATTCCTATAGTATTTACATATAGAGAGGTAGACGATATAAGAAGATTTATAAAGAAAAAGCCATTTATAACATTAACAATTTTAAATCCTGAATATCCTAATTTAGAGGTATCAAAAGAAAGTATAAAAGAACTAAAACAAAGGGTATATAGAAAAATGAATAATGAAAGAAGAATGAAGAAAATATTTAATGAAGAATTAAATGAAGATAAAGAATTACAAAAAGAAAAAATATAGGAAAACCCCGCTTAACGGCGGGGTTTGGTTGACTTTTCTACTCTCTCAAAAAGTTCAGAGATAGAAGCTAAACCAAGGAGTAAAAGTCCGAGTCCAGGGAGTATTCCCCAAGCAATTAGGACATCTAACGGAAGAAATCCTGTTATAGTTTTTGTCTGATTCATATATATGAAAAATACTCCAACTATAATTGTTAAAATGCTAATGATGAAAACGAACCGGTTTTTGATTTTTCTGCTAATTTTAATCTTTTTCACTGCAAATACAACCCTTTCAAAAGTTATTTAAATAATTATATCACATTTTATGTAAAATGTAAAATTTACTATTGAAAAAACGAATTATTTAAAGTATAATAAGTATATAATAACAGAAAGGTTAAAAGTGTGAATAAAATGAAAATTAATAAACTATTTAAAAATTAAATAATATCATATTAAATTTAGAAGTTTATTAATTTTATATATATTTAATAAATTCTTTCTTTAATATGATTTAAAGGAGGGATTTTTTTGATAAAGTTAGAAAATGTTAGTAAATCTTATGGTAATAGAGAAATTATAAAAATTGATAAATTAGAAATATATGATGGAGATAAAATAGGAATTGTTGGGAAAAATGGTGCAGGTAAGTCTACTTTATTTGACATTATAACTAAAGACTGCATAGCTGATACTGGAAAAATTGATGTTAAAGGAAAAATTGGATATATAAAGCAATTTAATTATACTTTAGAACCTAATTTAAGTGGAGGAGAAATAGAAAAAGCTGAAATTAATAAAGTATTAAAAGAAAATCCAGATATTATATTAGCAGATGAACCTTCTTCTAATTTAGATATTGCATCTATTCAATATTTAATAAAAAGATTTAAAGAATTTATAGGAACAATTTTACTTATTTCACATGATAGAAGATTACTTGATGAAGTGTGTAGTAAGATTATAGAAATTGATAATAGTAGAATAAATGTATATTTAGGAAATTATACAGATTATAAAAATCAAAAAGAGATGGAAATTAAAACAAAAGAAGATAATTACATTAAATATATAAAAGAAAAGGAAAAATTAGAAAAAGCAATTAATATTTCAAAAAATACTGCAAAGAATATGAAAAAAACACCATCAAGAATGGGAAATTCAGAAGCAAGACTTCATAAAAGAGAAGTAGAAAATAAAAGAGAAAAAATAGAAGGACATACTAAAGCACTTCAAAGTAGATTAGAAAAACTTCAAGTAGCAGAAAAAAATATAAAAGAACTTCCTGTGTATATGAAAGTTCCAGATACTAATGTTATAAAAGCAAAGTTTGCAATTACCGGGGAAAGTATTAATATTAAGTATAACAAAAATATAATTTTAGATGATATAAGTTTTAATTTACCTTCAAATAAGATAACTGGTTTAATTGGAAAAAATGGTGCAGGCAAAACTAGTTTAGTAAAAAGAATATTAAGTAATGATGAAAATATTTATATAAATGAAAGAGTGAATATTGGATATTTTAGCCAAAATTTAGATGTACTTGATAATAATAAAACAGTATTAGAAAATGTATTAAAAGATAGCATACAAGATGAAGTAACAGTAAGAAATATACTTGCAAACCTTTATATAAAAGGTAATGATGTTTTTAAGAATATAAGTAATTTAAGTGGAGGAGAAAGAGTAAAAGTTGCAATTACTAAATTATTGGTTGGTGATTATAACTTATTAATATTAGATGAACCTACCAATTTCTTAGATATTTATTCTATAGAGGCACTGGAAAAACTTATAAAAATGTATAAAGGAACAATATTATTAATTAGCCATGATATAAATTTAATAGATAATGTTTGCAATTATTTATTTATAATAGATAATAAAAAATTAATTGAATTTAATGGAAATTATACTGAATATGAAGAGTTTAAAGATAGTCAAATGGAAAGAAAAGCTAAATTAGCCTATGATAATGATTTGCTATTAGATGTAAAAATATCTGAAATAATTTCTAAATTATCATATACAAATGATGAGGTAAAAAGAAAAGAACTAGAGGAAGAATACCAAGAATTAATAGAAATAAAAAGAAAAGTAAGGAGAAATTGATATGAAAAAGAAAACTTTAGTTATTTTATTAGCTTTTATTATAGTTTGCATAGCTACTGTATTAGTAGTTGTAATCTCAAGCAAATATTTAAGAAAGAAAGATGTTTCTTTAGAAAAAGATTATTTATATGATGATGTAGTAGAGTATCTAGTAAGCAAAGAAGAACCTCACTATTATTTAGAGGATAAATATTCTAAGCCTAATACTAATATAGAAGATTTTAAGGTTTTTAGTAGTATTAAAAAGTTAGGAATAGAGGAAGTTAGCAAAAAGACATATGTATATGCATATATAGCAATTGAAAGCTACTATATTCAAGATGGAGAATTAGTGATAAATAGTGGAAGTTTTGCTCCATATAAGTTTACTATTGAAAATGAACAAATAACTAAATGTGAGAAACCAAAAGATGGTGAAGGAAATCTTGAATCTATGAAAGCTATTTTCCCAGAGAAAATTGTAGATGAAATAAAAAAGATAAATTCTAATTATAGTGATTTACGACTAGATTTAGAAAATAAGGTAGATGAATATTATGGAACAAAAAAAGAAAATGTTAATTATATAAATATGGTATCTTCAGAAATCTAAATTTTATCCAACTAAATATAATAAAAAAATTGTCTAATATACAAAAGAAAAAGGAGAATATAAGATTATGAAAAAGAGTTTAAAAATTATTTTAATTGTATTATTAGTATTAATATTTTTATGGGGAATTTGTTTCTTAGTAGATTATATACGAGCAAAAAATAATAAATCTCCTATATTTTGTATATTAGAAACTACTGCTAATGATGGAGGTACTAATATATATTTAGGATTAGGATATAAAGTTATTGATTTTCATAGGATTATGGAATATTCTGAAGATAATACTACTTACTATGATGATGTAAAAATTGGCGGTTGGAATATGAAGTATGAAGATTTTGAAAATGAATATACTGTAAAGGATTTTAATAATAATTTAAATGATAATAAAAATTATAAATATGCAGAATTAAATGAATTACCACAAATCTATTCTGTAGACCAAGCAATTACAGATAATTGTTTAGTTATAACTAATAAAATATATAATAAAAATAGACTTGATGAATTTAATAGAAATGTATCAAATAGATATGGAAATAATATTCCAGATAAATTAAGAATTTTAATGACTACGATAGAAGGTCAAGTTATAATAACAGATGTTGAATTAAGAGATGATGGTAATTTCTATATTACTAGAGATTATACAAGAGATGAATATTCATCAAATGAGGATAGAGTAATTAAAGAAAGCAATCCATATTCTTCTAAATATTATACATTTATGAAGTCTATTGGAAATGATAGCACAGAACTTGTGCTTGCCTTATACAATGACTCAGAGTTAAGTAATGAACAAATAGATAATATGGAAAAATCAATTCATATAGCTTCTTATTCAAAGAATATGCAGTATCAAAATTCACCTTCATTTTATGCAAATATATCTAGAATATATGATAATAGTTTAGAAGTAACAGTTATAGATAATGAAGAAGAAAAGGAAAAGACTTCTGATAAGTTTTCTTTTGGTATAGATAATCCACAAGATTATAGTATAGGAGATTTTGTAAAAGTAACTTATACAGGAATGGTTTTAGAAAGTTATCCTGCACAAATTGATGTTATAAAACTTGAAAAAGCTAGTAAAGATGAAAAAGTTTTAATATTTGAACCTGAATATGAAATAGAAAAAGAAACTATAATTGATAAAAATGTAAATAAGGACTATGACTATAATGTATATAGCATTAATGGAAAAGTAAGCATACTTATTAATGGAGAAAAGAAACTTTTAAAAGATGCTCTAAATAATGGTGAAATAACAATGGAAGAAATAATAGATAAAGCAGAAGATGATGAAAAGAATAAAAAAATAGTATCAGATACTTATTTAGATGGTGGAAGTAAAAGATATGAATATTCAGATTATGTTATAATAAAATGCAATACTTTAAGTGGAAATAAAGATGTATATATTGGAAATACTGATTATTTATTAAATGAATAAAACATTAAATTGTATTAATATAGTAGAAAAAATAAAATTATTATGATAAAATTATGAATATAAATAAGATTATAATATTAAGAATAGAAGGTTATTATGAAATATATCTATAATAAATTAGTAAGAGATAAAATTCCTCAAGAAATAAATAATGTAGAAGGAAGGAAAGCTGATTATAGAATTTTAAATGATGAAGAATATATTAAAGAATTGGATAAAAAATTATTAGAAGAAGCACATGAGTTTATAGAAGAACATAGCATAGAAGAGTTAGGAGACCTAATGGAAGTTATATTCTCTATAATGAAATTGGAAAAGATTGAAACTAATGAAGTAGAGAAATCTAGAATTGATAAGAAAAATAAAAAAGGTGGTTTTGATAATAAAATATACCTAAACTTTGTAGAACAAGATAAGCCAGATGAAAAAGAAGAACAAGAATTGAAAAAAGAATGGAGAAACTAGTAAAATGGATAAGTAAGAGGCTATTAAAAAAATTGATAAGGAAGGCTCTAGTGGTTTTCTTGAAAGTATTTCAAAGTATGTTGAAGTTTTATATATTAGATAAAAAGTAATAGAATTTAGTTATAAAAAAATAGACGATGTAGTAATTTTATAGTATATGTTATTCATAAATATGGTAATGGAACTTATAGTAGTGTATCATTTTCTCATACAACAGGATATGGTCATTTTGGAGAACGGCTTTAGATGTGTATTAATTTAGAATTTTAATGAAAAAATATAGTATAAAAACTCTTAAGATATTGAATATTATACCCAATAACTTAAGAGTTTTTTTCTAAAAAATAAATATATTAAAGAATAAATTTATTAACATACAAAGTATAATTCCAATAGTAGTAGGTAATATAAATGAA
>CALXQA010000031.1 GCA_944390335.1 uncultured Clostridia bacterium | reverse complement strand
ATTTTAAACAAAATTGCCCACCAATAAGTGAGCAATTTTTCTGTTGGTGGGCAAATGGTGGGCGGTGGGCAACTTTTTGTTATCTAACCACTATTCCACCATTTTTATTAAATTTCCTTAAACTCAGTATTTTAGACTATTTCATAGCTTCTTCACAAGCAACAGCTACTGCAACTGATGCTCCAACCATTGGGTTGTTACCCATTCCAATTAGTCCCATCATCTCAACATGTGCTGGTACTGATGATGAACCTGCAAATTGTGCATCTGAATGCATTCTTCCCATAGTATCTGTCATACCATAAGATGCTGGACCTGCAGCCATGTTATCTGGATGTAATGTTCTACCTGTTCCTCCACCTGATGCAACTGAAAAATATTTCTTTCCTTGTTCTAATCTTTCTTTCTTATATGTTCCTGCAACTGGATGTTGGAATCTAGTTGGGTTTGTAGAATTTCCTGTTATAGAAATATCTACATCTTCTAAATGCATTATAGCTACACCTTCTCTAACATCATTTGCTCCATAGCATCTTACTTTGCTTCTTTCACCATCTGAATAAGCAATTTCTTCTACTACATTAACTTTACCTGTAAAATAGTCAAAGTCTGTTTTTACATATGTAAATCCATTTATTCTAGAAATTATTTGAGCAGCATCTTTTCCTAAACCATTTAATATAACTCTTAAAGGATTTTTTCTTACCTTATTAGCTGATTTAGCTATACCAATTGCTCCTTCTGCAGCTGCAAAACTTTCATGACCTGCTAAAAAAGCAAAACATTTAGTATCTTCTGATAATAGCATTGATGCTAAATTTCCATGTCCTAAGCCAACTTTTCTATCATCTGCAACTGAACCTGGTATGCAGAAAGCTTGAAGACCTTCACCTATAGCTTTAGCTGCATCTGCTGCTTTTTTGCAACCTTTTTTTATAGCTATAGCTGCACCTAAAGTATATGCCCAACAAGCATTTTCAAAACATATTGGTTGAACACCTTTAACTATATCATAAGGATTAAATCCTTTATCTTTACATATTTGTAATGCATCTTCAAAATCTTTTATTCCATACTTCTCCATTACAGGCTTTATCTGATTGATTCTTCTTTCATAACTTTCAAATGTCACTGCCATTTCTATTCCTCCTATATTTTTTATTAATTTTAACTTATACTTTTATAAACTTCTAATTTATTACTCTTTTCTAGGATCAATTTTCTTTACTGCTTCATCAAATCTTCCATATGTACCAGAAGCTTTTTCTATTGCTTCCATTGGCTCTATTCCTTTTTTAATATTTTCCATCATTTTTCCTAAATGAACATATTTATATCCTATAATCTGGTCATCTTTATCTAATCCTAATTCAGTTATATATCCCTCTGTAAGTTGTAAGTATCTTGGTCCTTTTAAAGAACTAGAATAAATTGTACCTACTTGAGAAGTATGACCTTTACCTAAATCTTCTAATCCTGCACCTACTGGAAGTCCTCCTTCTGAAAATGCAGTTTGAGTTCTACCATATACTATTTGTAAGAATAATTCTCTCATAGCAGTATTTATTGCATCACATACTAAATCTGTATTTAATGCCTCTAATATTGTTTTTCCTGTTAATATTTCACCTGCCATAGCTGCTGAATGAGTCATTCCTGAACATCCAATTGTTTCAATTAAGGCTTCTTGTATTATTCCATCTTTTACATTTAATGTTAGTTTACAAGCACCTTGTTGTGGTGCACACCATCCAATACCATGAGTTAATCCAGATATATCCTTAATTTCCTTAGCTTTAACCCATTTACCTTCTTCTGGTATTGGTGCTGGTCCATGATTTACACCTTTTTTTACACTGCACATATTTTCTACTTCTTTTGAATAATTCATTTTTGTATCTCCTTACCTTTATTTACAATCTGATATTTAATTTTTTATATTATTTAGTTTAATATCTATATTATATATTTTTTATTATATTTATCACATTAAAATAGATTGTATAAGACTTTTAATATGCTATTAACATTTGAGTATTTGATTTCTTACCTTTAGTGATTCTTTTTCTATTTTTTCTTTTTGTTCTTCTTCCTTTATTTTTACTATATTTGAAAGTTCATTTTTGATTTTTTCATTTGTATTATTTTTTTGTATGTATATTCCTTCTGTGTGTACAAAAGGTGGTATATTACCTTCATATTGAAAGTTTTTAACTATATTTTGATTTTTTTTACTCATACTATCTAATGGTACTTTTAAATATTTATATTCCCAAAAAACTCTTCTTTCTTCATCTGTATATATTGAATGAATAATATCATTATAATTGTATTCAATTGTAAATAGGCAATTTACTATACTTATTGTTATATTACTCCATTTTCTTATTGCTAATTTATTTAGTTCTTTTATTTTTTCATATAATGAACTAAGTGCCATATTATATTCATCTTCATTAATTCCAAATCGTTTTGCAATTTCATAACAATTTATTGGCTTAGGCTTTAATATTGTCTTTTTAGGAAAGTAATAAAAAAACATTTCTCCTCTTCCATTTATAACAGAAGCATATAAATACATACTTTCCCATTTTTCTGGAATTAATTTATATAATATGTTTTGAAGTTCTTTATATATTTCTTCTACTTTGTTTTTTGGCAATATTATCACCTTCCTTATCTTATGAGTAAACTTTCTCCTGTCATTTCTTCTGGTTTTTCTATTTCCATCATATCAAGAAGAGTTGGTGCTAAATCTGCTAGCTTGCCATTTTTTATTTTTACATCTTCCATTCCATATAATATTAGTGGTACTGGGTTTGTTGTATGTGATGTAAATGGCTCTCCTGTTTTATAGTCTATCATTTGCTCTGCATTTCCATGGTCTGCTGTAATTAGTGCCTTTCCTTCATGCTTACTTAATGCATCAATAATTTTACCAACACATTCATCTACCGCTTCTATCGCTTTTTCTGCTGCTTCTAAATTTCCAGTATGACCAACCATGTCTGGGTTTGCAAAGTTAAGTATTATTGTATCATATTTTTCCTCATTTATAGCTTCTACTACTTTTTCAGTTACAGCATACGCACTCATTTCTGGTTTTAAATCATATGTTTCTACTTTTGGTGATGGAATTAATATTCTATCTTCTCCTTTAAAAGGTTCTTCTTTTCCACCATTAAAGAAAAATGTTACATGAGCATATTTTTCTGTTTCTGCAATTCTTAATTGAGTAAGTCCCTTTTTACTTATATATTCTCCAAATGTATTTTTCAAATCTTCTTGTTTAAATGCCACATGTACATTTGGCATTGTGCTGTCATATTCAGTCATTGTGACAAAGTATAAATTCATCTTCTTTGTTTCAAATCCTGTGAATTCTTTGTCTACTAGTGCTCTAGTTAACTGTCTTGCTCTATCTGGTCTAAAGTTGAAAAATATAACTGAATCTCCATCTTCTATTTTTGCACCATTCCCTATTACAGTTGGCTCCACAAATTCATCAAATACTTCTTTCTGATATGAACTCTCTACTGCATCTATAGCACTTTGTGCTCTTTCACCTTCTGCATATACTAAAGCATCATAACATTTTTTTACTCTTTCCCATCTTTTGTCTCTATCCATTGCATAAAATCTTCCACTGATAGTTGCAATCTTTCCTACACCTTTTTCTTTTATTTTTTCTTCTAATTTTTGAATATATCCTTCTCCTGATGCAGGAAGTGTATCTCTTCCATCTAAAAAGCAATGTACATAAACATCTTCAAAGCCTTTTCTTTTAGCAAGTTCTAATAATCCATATAGATGTCTTTCATGACTATGAACTCCACCATCAGATAATAGACCCATTAGATGTAATTTAGAATTATTTTTCTTACAATTTTCTATAGCATCTGTAAATTCTTTTATACTAAAGAAATCACCATCTTCTATAGATTTAGTAATTCTTGTTAATTCTTGATATACAATTCTTCCTGCCCCTATATTTGTATGACCAACTTCTGAATTTCCCATTTGTCCTTCTGGAAGTCCAACACTAGGTCCGCTAGCATAAACTTCTGCAGTAGGACATGATAACATTAATTTATCTAAATTAGGTTTCTTAGCTCCTAGTACTGCATTTCCTTCTTTATTTGGATTTTTACCAAAGCCGTCTAAAATCATTAGCATTGTTACTTTTTTACTCATTTTTTAACCATCCTTTACTTTCTTTCAGCCTATTTATCAAAATTTACAATCTTACTAAAAGAATCTACTTTAAGACTTGCTCCTCCAACTAATGCTCCATCTATGTCTGACATTGAAAATAATTCTTTTGCATTTTCTGGTTTTACACTTCCGCCATAAAGAATTATAACATCTTCTGCTACATCTTCTCCATATAATTCTTTTATTTTTCCTCTTATTTTCTTTATACTTTCATTTGCATCATTAGCAGATGCAACTTTTCCAGTTCCAATTGCCCAAATAGGCTCATATGCTATTATTGTATTCCTTACATCTTCTCCTGTCAAGTCTTTTAATGCTTTCTCAGTTTGAGTTGTTATAACATTTTCAGTTTTTCCTGTTTCTTTTTGCTCTAAACTTTCTCCTACGCATACTATTGGTTTTAGTTCTTCTTTTAAAGATGCTTTTACTTTTAAATTTACTGTTTCATCTGTTTCTGCAAAATACTGCCTTCTTTCTGAATGACCTATTATAACATATTCTACATTTATACATTTTAGCATTTTAGGTGATATTTCTCCTGTATATGCACCTGATTCTTCATAAAATACATTTTGTGCTCCTACATGTATATTTGTTTTTTGTACTGCTAGTAATGAATAAAATAAGTCTATATATGGAACACATAATATAACTTCATTTTTAGTATCTTTTACTTCATTTTCTAATCTTGATATAAATTCTATCGCTTCATTTGGAAGCATATTCATTTTCCAATTTCCTGCAATTACTTTTCTTCTCATATTTTTTGGCATATCTTTTTATTATGCCTATCCTCCTTCCTAATTTTTATTCTTCTAAATATTTAGGATTGTCTATATAAAATTGTTTTAGAGATAATGTAATATCTTCTATATTAATATCATCTGTTATTTCTAATTTTTTTGTATCATAATATCCATAATCATTTAAAGTACATTTAATAATTTCTTTATCTATTGGGTTTATAATAATGTAATTTTTTACTCCATAAGACATATATAAAGAATATTTTTCTATTTTATCATGCTTAATACTTCCTTTTGATATTACTTCTATTATAGTTTTTGGTACTCCTTTTATGCCTTTTTTGTCAATTATATTTTCATCACATACTATACATATATCTGGCTGAACTGTATTTTCTTCATCTAAAATAACATCTATAGGTGATATAAATGGCTTGCATTTTTTATTTTTTAGTTTTTCTTTTAGCTTTAAATATATTTCTCCTACAATTTCTTGGTGTTGTACTGATGGTGCTGCAAGCATTTTGATAGTTCCTTTTTTATATGTTCTTCCATCTCCCCATTCATCTTTTAAATAAAGATATCCATTTATAAGTTCATACCTATTACCATCATCTATTTTTGCATATTCTTCATATGTATAACGTTTTTCTTCAGACGCTAAATTTTCCATTTTTTCATTCTCCTTTTCTTTCATAAAAAATTTAGTGCCCCCCTTCTTTATTTTTATATGACTAATTAAGTAATGTATTTTTACATTACTTAATTAAATTTATATATTATTTATTTATCTTGTATACATTCAATTCCTGGTAAAGCTTTTCCTTCTATAAATTCTAGTGATGCTCCTCCACCTGTTGAAATATGTGTCATTTTATCTGCAAGCCCTGCTTTTGTTACAGCTGCTGCTGAGTCTCCTCCACCTATTATTGTTGTGCAATCTTTTAAGTTTGCTAAACATTTTGCTATTTCATTTGTTCCAACTGCAAATTGGTCAAATTCAAATAATCCTACTGGTCCATTCCAAAGTACAGTTTTTGCTTTTTCTAATTCTTCTTTATATATTTTTATTGTTTCTGGTCCTATATCAAATCCTTCCCATTCATCTGGTATTTCTGTAGACTTAACTATTTTACTTTCTGTATCTTCTTTAAATTCTTTTCCAACTTTATTATCAACTGGTAAAAGCATTTTTACGCCTTTATCTTTTGCTTTTTTTAGTAAACTTAAAGCTAAATCTAATTTATCTAATTCACATACTGAATTACCTACTCCATATCCTTGTGCTTTAAAGAATGTATATGCCATTCCTCCACCAATTAATAATGTATCTACTTTTTCAAGAAGGTTGTCTATAACTCCTATTTTGTCTGATACTTTCTTTCCTCCTAAAATTGCTACAAATGGTCTTTTAGGATTATTTAATGCATCTCCAATAACTTTTAATTCTTTTTCTATTAAAAATCCACAAGCAGATGGTAAAAATTTAGCAACTCCTGCTGTTGATGAATGTGCTCTATGGCATGTCCCAAATGCATCATTTACATATATATCTGCTAAAGATGCAAATTCTTTGCTTAAACTATCATCATTTTTTTCTTCTCTTGGGTCAAATCTTACATTCTCAAGAAGTACAATATCTCCTTCTTTCATATTAGAAGTTAATTCTTTTGCACTTGGTCCTGTAACATCATCTGCAAGTTTTACTTCTTTTCCAAGTTCTTTTGATAGTTCTAAAGCTACTGGTTTTAATGAAAACTCTTTTTTTACTTCTCCTTTTGGTCTACCTAAGTGTGAGCATATTATTAATTTTGCATTATGCTCTAACAAATAGTTTATTGTAGGAAGTGCTGCTACTATTCTTGTTTTATCTGTTATATTTAAATTTTCATCTAATGGAACATTAAAATCACACCTTAATAAAACTTTTTTTCCGCTTACATCAATATCTCTTATTGTTACCTTATTCATAAATACCTTCTTTCTTAGGAGTAGATTACATCCTATTTAATTTTTCAAAAGCTAAAACTTAATTATTAGCATTATTATTTTATACCCAATTTACAAAGTTTTCAATAGTTTTTTAGAAAAATGAAGCCTATTTATATAGACTTCATTTTGACTTTCTATAATAATTTTAATTACATATTTCCATCAACTTTAGCCATATGACAAGCAAGGTCTACTAATTTATGTGCATATCCCCATTCATTATCATACCAAGCAACTAATTTTACAAATGTATCTGTAAGTCCTATTCCTGCTTTAGCATCAAATATTGATGTATGCATATCATTTATAAAGTCTGATGATACCACATCTTCATCTACATATTCTATTATACCTTTCATTTCTCCTTCTGCTGCTTCTTTTATAGCTTTACAGATATCTTCATATTTAGCTGGTTTTGCTAAATTACATGTTAAATCTACTACTGATACATCTAAAGTTGGAACTCTAAATGACATTCCTGTTAATTTTCCATTTAATTCTGGAATAACTTTTCCTACTGCTTTTGCAGCTCCTGTTGTTGATGGTATAATATTTCCAGATGCAGCTCTTCCACCTCTCCAGTCTTTTTTAGATGCTCCATCTACTGTTTTTTGTGTTGCTGTTGTTGAGTGTACTGTTGTCATTAATCCTTCTGTTATTCCGAATTTATCATGAACTACTTTTGCAAGTGGTGCTAAGCAGTTAGTTGTACATGATGCATTTGATACAATATTCATACTTGAGTTATATGTCTCGTGGTTTACTCCCATAACAAACATTGGAGCATCTTTTGATGGTGCACTTATAACTACCTTTTTTGCTCCTGCATCTAGGTGTGCTTGTGCTTTTTCTGTTACAGTAAATGCTCCTGAACATTCTAATACATAATCAACGCCTAGTTCACCCCAAGGAATATTGTGTGGATCCATTTCATTATATACTTTTATCTCTTTTCCATCTATTGTAAGTGTATTTCCTTCTCCTTTTATTTCTCCATTAAATCTTCCATGTATAGTATCATATTTTACCATATATGCCATATAATCTGCTGCTATAAATGGATCATTTATTGCAATTATATCTACATCTCCTTTTTCTAAAGCTGCTTGAAATGCAAGCTTTCCTATTCTTCCAAAACCATTGATTCCTACTTTAATTGACATAATAATACCTCCTTAAATAAATTAAAGTGCTTTTATAAGCAAAACAATTTTATAACAAAAAAGAACACATTGCAAGTGTTCTTTTAAATATTATACCGCTTTTTTCAATAATTATCCAAATTAATTATAAAGTAACTTTTACTTCTTCATTTGATTCTTCTCTATCACTATTTGGTCTTAAATGAAAACCATTATCAAAATATATTTCTTGTGTCCAGAAATCACGAACTTCTTTAAATACTTTTTCTTGCTTTGGAGTTAATTCAACTACTATCTCTTGAAACAAGAAATTCTTAAAAGCTGTCCAAGGACTTACTTTTGCAGGAACTTTTGTATAAACAGAAGAATTTTTTTCATTCTCATTATTTTCCATCTCTTTTCTCCTCCTTTGTTACTATTCATAGTATATACTTAATATACTACACATATTTAAATTTAGCAAGTATTTTTTTATTTTTTTATATTACATTTTTGTTACATTTTTATTATGCTTTCTAATTTTTTATTTGATAATTTATTTATTTTGTCTATTAGTTTAGCATCTTTTAAATCTAAGTTTACAGGCTCACTAATTTTTATTCCTTTACCATTTTTTATATTCATTATCTGTGGTTCTACTTTAAAATAATTATTAGAAATATATTCTATTACTCTTTTATATTTTTCTTTATTTCCAGTTATATCATTCAATATTTCTGATAATCTTCTTGCTTCTAATTTTGATTTTGCTAAATAATATAAAGTATTATTTATGCTATTTTTTGATATTTCATATTCTACTTTACTTGTTTTATTTATTTTCTTTTTATCTAATTTTTCTTTTTTTGAAAATTCTTTTATTAAATCTTTTTGTAATTCTTCTACTACTTTAAACTCATTTTTATCTGCTTGTTGCAAAAGTGCTAATATATCTACTATTTGTGTATCTATATTTAAAATCTCTTCTTTTCCTATTTCTCCATAATGTATAAATTCCATAGATGAAAATGCTCTATCTATAGTTTGTAATAATAACTTATTATTATTTGTACCAGTAATTAAAGGTGGCATATTATATTTTTTCTCTAATATTGTAAGTTTAGCAATTATTTTATTTTTTTGTAGTGACTGTTTTTCATTTAAAGCTTGATTGTTACTGATTCTTGGAATAGCTTTTTTTAATGTTAATCCTTTTTTTATTCCTGCTTTTTTTACATCTATGACTTTTTCTGATGTATACCTTATCTGTATAGATTTCTTTAGCTTATCTTCTGACAAAGTTTTATCTATTTTTTTAAATTCTTCTATAACCTTTTTATCATTTAGTATTTCTACATATCCTTCTATGCTTTTTTCAATTTCATCAAGTATATATTTTCCAGCCAAAAAAACTTTTTTTCCAATTTCACTTTTTAGTACTTTTACTATAACATACTTATCATAGTAATTACCTCTTCCATACATAATAGAAACATTTGCATTACTTGATAATGATATACAATTAGTATCTTTTCTATGATTAATTTTTATATGGTCATAAACTTCTTCTAAACTTATTTTATCATATTTGCCATATTTAGTATCATCTACGCTGTTTTCTATATATCTTTGCCTATCAGTTCTTATTCTTTCCACATTTCCTAAACTATCTACTATCAATCCTTCCTCAATATCTTTATTATCACCCATATTTAATGCACGGAAAAAATAGTAGTATTCATCATCTTCTATTACATTAAAATTTTTTAAATCAAATAAATCATTCATATTCAATCCACTTTTTTATTTATATTATTTTTTATATATTTTATCACAACTAATAACATTATTTAAACTAATTTTCATTACAATTTTATGACATTATTGAATAAACATTCTCTTTTTGATATTATATCTTTATATATATTAAATAAAATGAAAGGAGGACATTATGACACCTCATAATGAAGCTAAAAAGGAAGATATTGCTGATATTGTATTAATGCCTGGAGACCCTTTAAGGTCAAAATACATTGCAGACAATTTTATGGAAGATGCTAAAGTTATAAATACTGTAAGGAATATGCTTGGATATACAGGATATTATAAAGGAAAAAGAATAACTGTATTTGCATCTGGTATGGGTATGCCTAGTATGGGAATTTATGCATATGAGCTTTTTAAATTTTATGATGTTAAATATATAATTAGGCTAGGCTCATGTGGTGCTTACTCACCTGATTTAAATATATTTGATACAATTTTAGTTGATAAAAGCTATACACAAGGTAATTTTGCACATAACTTAGATGGTACTGATTGTCATATATCAAGTGCAGATGAATACTTAAATAATTTAATAGAAAGAGAAGCTAAAAATCAAAATATACATATTATACAAGGAAATGTAGTTTGTAGTGAAGTTTTTGATTACTATGTTAAAGATTTAAATTCATTTATAAAAAGCTTTCCAAAAGAATTAAATATTATAGGGGCGGAAATGGAATCTTTTGCACTTTTCTACTTAGCTAAGTATTTTTCTAGAAAAGCTGCTTGCCTTCTTACTGTTGTAGACTCTCATTATAAACATGAAGAAATTTCTGCAATAGATAGACAAAACTCTTTAAATACAATGATAAAACTTGCTTTAGATAGTTCTTTAGAAATAAAATAGTTTCTTACACAATTATTTATGTAATTCTAACAAAACAGAAAATAAATAAATATGCATGTGAATAAATATTCTAAAAAATATTATAAACTCTACCTTTTTCAAGGGTAGAGTCTATTTCGTCTATTTGTTATAAATAAAGAATAGTTCTAAAACTATCTAAATTTCCATCAAATCCATCTGCATTATATATATGTCTATCTGCAGCACTAAATTCTAAATCTCCTTTTAATTTACATATTCCTCCTCTGCTTACACAATGTGCTGATATATGAGCAGATGACTCTGTTGTCCATTCATAAGTATTACCTGCAATATCATATATATTACATCTCATATCTAATTTATTATCTGATTTTAAAATGCTTTCTCCAGTTTTATTTAATTCTGACTTAGTATTTTCACCCAATTGTTGTGAGTAATCAGAATCTCCACTAAATCTTTGGATAAACACCATTGTTGTATCTAGTGCATAACTATTTATCAAATCACTAACTATATTATCATTATTAGCATACATACTTCTAGCTAAGTTAGCAGCTTGAGGTTGTGATATACATGTATATGGCCATTTTTCTTTTTTTACTACAGGTGTTTGTGAAATATGTGGCTCATCATCTGTAAAATTTCTTGCTTCAACAGCTTCTTCATCACCTACCTCATATCTACCTATGTAAAATCCTTTACTTGATTTTGCTTTAGTTATAAATCCTGCTAAATCTTTTGCAACTACATTGTCATATTTACTAGTTATATATTCATAATATCTATCTTGTATTGCAATTTCTTCTGTATATCTATCAGCACTTTGTTCTAATTTTTCTTTACCAGTTATTTCATCAAATGAATATCTTCCAAATTCTATTGTTTCTACATCTTTATTCTCATTTACATTTATATCTCCAATAGGAATCCATACATATTGATTTCCTATACTTTTACTATCCCCTGCATTTACATCTTCTATAACTATACCATCTATTACAGTTTTACCTGAATCTATTGCTAATTTAAAATCTTTTGGAATTTTTATCTCATTATCAAATTTATCTTTTAATATCGTATTTTCTTTAAATATAGTTCCATCTTCTATTGCTTTTTCAACATCTGATAATTTTACCTCTTCTTCATCTTCTCCATCTATACTCCCATTTAGATATTCATTAATATATTTACTTATATTTTCTAACTCTTTTTCTTCAGCTATTTGAGCATTTTGATATATCTCGGTTGCCTTTTTAGCTTTTCTAAATATTCCATCTTCTCCTAAAGCAAAATTTAATGCTACTCCTGCAAGCATTAAAAGAACTATTATTGTAATTACCAATGATACAATAGTTATCCCAATATTATTTCTTAATTTTAATTCTATATTTTCTTCTACATTCATTACTTATCCTCCATATTAGTTCATATTGTTAATTTCAACCAAAGGGAACGATCCTTTTTGGTTGAAATTGTTCAAAAAAACTATGTACTTTAGATTCTTCTAAAATACATAGTCTCTATGCAATTTTCTATGCTTATTTTTTCTTTTCTATTAAATTCTACGATATATATATATATATATATACAGCCTCAAGGCTTTCATGTTTTTTCATATCATTATTCCTCATATTTTTATTTATTTTTTATCTCTTATTATTTCTGATTATTTTTTCTGATTATTTTTTTCTTTTATACATTTTTATTTCATATATTACATTTATATAAATTAAATGTTTTATATTTGTAATATTATCCACATAAATTTAATAAAATGTGGATAACTATGTGGATAATTCTTACTATATTTTTAATAAAATCTTAAAAGCCATTAATATCAGTATTATTCCACCTATTATTTCTGATATGCCTTTATATTTACTTCCAAATATATTCCCTATTTTTACCCCTATAATTGATAATATAAATGTTATAATTCCTATACTTAGTATAGCTAAATAAATATTAACATTTAAACAAGCAAAACTAACTCCTGCTGCTAATGCATCAATACTTGTAGCTATTCCTAATATCACCATAGTTTTAAAACTTAAGTCATCTCCTACTTGATTTATATTATCCTCTTTTTTAGAAAAAGCTTCTTTAATCATGTTAATTCCTATTATAGACAATAATATGAATGCTATAAACCCATTTAGTGAAACAACTTCTATACCAAATTTTTTGGCTAATATATATCCTAAATATGGCATTAATGCTTGAAATATTCCAAAATATATTGCTACTGTTAATATTCCTTTAAGTTTTATCTTTAGCATTGATAGACCTTTACAAATAGATACAGCAAAGGCATCCATTCCTAAGCCTATACTTACAAAGAATATTTCAGTAATTCCCATAAACTATAAAACTCCTAATAAAAGTAATACTATAACACCTAACACTATTCTATACCATCCAAAGACTTTGAAGTCATGTTTTTTGATATAGTTCATTAAAAATTTAATAACTAATATTGAAACGACAAATGCAACTATCATGCCTACTAGTAAAATTGCTATTTCCATTCCTGTAAATGATAATCCAAACTTAAGTATTTTAAGAAGGCTTGCTCCAAACATTACTGGTATTGCTAAGAAAAATGTATATTCTGCTGCTACTGTTCTAGATATTCCTATTAATAACGCTCCTATTATTGTAGCTCCTGAACGTGATGTTCCTGGAAATATTGCAGCTATTAATTGAAATAAGCCAATTATTAAAGCATCTTTATATGTTAATTCTTCAATACTATTACATCTAGCATCTTTTCCTTTTTTCTTATTCTCAATTACTATAAATGCGATACCTACTAGTATTAGCATAGTTGCTACTACCCAAGAATTATATAAATATTTATTTAATATATCATCAAAAAGTAAACCTACTATTGCTGCTGGAATACATGCTACTAATATTTTTCCCCATAAATTTAATATACTTTTATCCCATACAATCCTTTTATTTCCATGTTTACTTTTTTCACTTTTAAGTGGCCATATACTTTTGAAGTATAATACTACAACAGCAAGTATTGCCCCTAGTTGTATAACAACTTCAAACATATCAAAAAATCCTTCTGATATCCCTTGAAACTTTAAAAAATTTTCTGCTAAAATTAAATGTCCTGTACTACTTATTGGGAGCCATTCTGTAATTCCCTCTATTATTCCATATATTACTGAATATATAATGTTAAGCATTTTCTTTATTTCCTCCATTTCTATAATTTATGCTTTTATTTTTATTTTAGACTTTTTTATTGTAACATTTTTCTTTTACTATTGTAAATATTTTTATATAATGTTATAATTCTTTTATATTAAAGTATTAAATAAATATTCAATATATATTATATTTTGGAGGTTATATATGAATGCAAATGAATCTTTAGATAAAGATATGGGACCTATTTATGAGATGTTTCGTGATAGAGATAATCAAAAAAGAAGTAATATAGGAAATAAAGTAACTCATACAAAGTATACAGGAAGAAAACCTAATAGAAACCATCATATGAAAAAGTCTTTAAAGTTACGATTGGCTGCACTTTTTGGTGCTGGAGTTTTAACTTTAGGTGGTATTAGTCTTGTTAATGCTGTAAATGGAGTTTCTAATAAAATTCCAGAACCTAATGAACACATTTCAAATACTGCTGTTCAATTGGATAATTCTCAAATGCAAGAATTTTTAAGCTTACAAGAAGAGTTTTCTTCATTATCAGGGAATTCAAGTTCTGCTGAAATAAATGAATATGCTAAAGAATTACATGATTATATTGAAAATACTATAAAGTCACAAATACTTCATGCATATAATGATAAAGAAATATCTGATGCTTCTTTTGTAAGTATTTATAGGAATACTCCAGATTCAACTAATCCACTATACCATTCATATGTTGCACACATAAATGGTAATCAAAATATAAGGGTTTTCTTAGATGGGGATTATATAGAATCTATGATTAATAATATGATTGCATTAGATGGTTTTGATGTTTATCATGAAGGTTTTGACAAACTTCAAGAAACATCAGAAAATACTTTTAAAATTTCTCAAAAAAATCATATATTTTCTTATAACGATGCTGATAGAAAAATTACTTGTTATGAAATTCAAGAAGAACAAGAAATAAATCAGTCTAGAGATGATAATAATGATTTAGAAAGATAATTAAAAAATACTAAAATACTTGAAAATTACAAATATATATGTTATTATATTATTTGTAATTCATATAGGGGTATGATGTTAATGGTAGCATTCCGGTCTCCAAAACCGTGCGTGAGGGTTCAAATCCTTCTACCCCTGCCAAATAAAAAAACTCTATTTTAAGAGTTTTTTATTTTATATATTTTTGCATATTTTACTATTAAAATTCTAAAGTATCATTTTTTCTATTGATTCATTTTCCATATTATGTTAGAATAGTTTTTAAGGGGCATATGGAGGTAATATGCTAAATTTTTTCAATAAAATATTTTTATCTATTTTTCTTGTTTTTTTAATTATTTCAATACTATTTGTTCCTATACTCTACTCTATTTCAAGTGAAGGAAATTTTTATCAAGATGAATATTCTGATGAGATTCTTTTATCAAATAATGGCTTTTTTTGGCCCATACCTGGTTATACTCATATATCATCATACTTTGGTAAAAGAGTTTCCCCTACTTCAATGGCATCTACTTATCATTCTGGAATAGATATACCAGCATCACAAAATACTAATCTTTATGCTATTGAAGATGGAATAATTACTTTTGCAAGTTGGGGTGCTGGTGGTGGATATACTGTTGTTTTAAAACTTACTAATTATCCTAATATATCAGTTTCTTATTGCCATGTTTCTCCTATTTTTTTAGTAAAGAGAAATCAAGAAGTAAAAAGAGGAGAGTTAATTGCTAAAGTTGGCCCTAAATATGTTTACGGAATAAACAATAATCCCTATAAGGATGCAAATGGTAAACCTACCAATGGTGCTACAACTGGTTGTCATTTACATTTAACTATTAAGGAAAATGGTGTGGCTGTAAATCCTCTTAAGTACTATAGATAACAATCCACGGGTAGAACCCGTGGATTTTCATATAGGCCTATAAGGCCTTGTTACTAGCTACCGCTTAAGCGG
>CALXQA010000030.1 GCA_944390335.1 uncultured Clostridia bacterium | reverse complement strand
AGTGTTCCTTTTAAGTCTGCAAATGTTATATCTTTATCTACAACTAATCCTTCTACTTGATTAAATTGATGTGAATGAGTTGCATCATCTTCTCTTCTATATGTCTTTCCTGGTACTATTATTCTAATTGGTGATTTTTCTTTATTAGCCATCATTGCCCTTGCTTGAACTGCTGATGTTTGAGTTCTTAGCAAGTATTCTGTAGTTATATAAAAACTATCTTGCATGTCTCTTGCTGGGTGACCTTTAGGAAGATTTAATCTTTCAAAGCAGTATTCATCAGTTTCAAGTTCTGGTCCTGATACTACATCATATCCCATTGATACAAATAAATCTTCTACTTCTTCAATTATTCGATTTAATGGGTGCTTACTTCCTCTTCTTATTTTTGATGCTGGAAGTGTAATATCAATTTTTTCTGATTCTAACTTTTTATCTATTTCAAGTTTTTTCAAAACTTCTTCTTTTTTAGATATTATTTCTTCTAATTCATCTCTTACTTTATTTACTAAGCTTCCCATAACAGGTCTTTCTTCTTTTGATAAACTTCCCATCATTTTTAGTATTGCTGTAAGTTCACCTTTTTTTCCTAAGTATTTTACTCTTATACTTTCTAGTTCTTTTAAATCATTAATGTTTTCTAAATCTAAAAGAGCATCTTTTTCAATTTCTTTAACCTTTTCTTCCATTTTTCCCTCCTTAAAATAACAAAAAGCTATCCATCCCATAGGACGAATAGCACCGTTTTACCACCTAAATTTATTAATTTTTTCTAAAATTAACCTCTATAGTTATAACGTAACAACCGTTTTCCCTACTATTACTTCAAGAAAATGTCTCCAAAGTGAAATTTCTGTAAATACCATATAGTGCATCCCAGCTACGCACCTCTCTTTTATATGTTTACTATTTACATACTTTGCTTTTTCTCAGACAAATATATTTTAACACATATTTATATTAAATTCAAGATGCTAAATAAATTAATTATATGCATTATTTTACTATATATTTCATACATTTTTCTTCTACCATCTTTTATAACACCATAAATAAATTTTCTATTTTCTTTTGCTAATTGTGATGGTATACTATTCCAAACATATTGTATTTTAGTTGCTACACTACTATCAGTATGCTTTGAAAAATCTCTTTCATATGCTTCTAAAATATTTTTTTGTACCTTTTCTACAATTTCGAAATCCTTTTCTTCAAGCCATACTTTTATTGCACTTGGCATTCCACCTATTACAAAATATTTTTTTAAATAATCTTTTAATTTATCTGTTACTAAATCTGGTAATTGTTCTATTTTATTTTCCTTAATTACATCAATCAAAGCTTCTTCACCATTTGCAATTAGAAATTCTTCAAAATCCAATGGTTGCAATTCTAAAAAATCCACTTTACCAACAGGAAATGAAACTTCATCATGTAAAAATACTCCTAGTAAACTTCCGGCACAACATATTGCATATTCCGGAGTTTCTTCAGCAAAATATTTTAAAGAAGTAAGTGCTCTTGGCAATTCTTGTATTTCATCAAATATTATTAATGTCTTTTCTGGCTCAATTTTTTTATGATTAAGTGCAGATAAATATTCTATAATTCTATTGGGCTGTATATTGCCTTCAAATAAGCTTGCTATGTTTCCTGCATTTTCAAAATTAATATACAAAACATCTTCCAAACATTCTTTTCCAAACTCTTTCAAAATCCATGTTTTACCAACTTGCCTAGCACCTTTTAATATAAGTGGTAATCTATTTTTTTATTTTTCCATTCTCTTAATTCTGTTATAATTTTTCTATACATATTACAGGCTCCTTTTTATTAAATATAATATAAATCACATTTTTCTGACCAATATTTACAGTTTTAATCACATTTTCTTGACCATATGCAAGTTTTGTGAAATTATTCTTTTTATTCCTTTTTATTTACATTCATATTAAATAAAAAAAGCTATGTGCTAATTTTTTTCTAGCACATAACTTTTTATTTATATTTCTATATAATATTTTACTTTATTAAATCTTAAGATATTAATGCATTAGTAACTGTTTTAAACATTTTCATTTTCTACATTTTTACTTGCTTTTTCTTCTTGAACTTTTGATTTATCAATATGCTTTTTATTCTTAAATGCATCTTCATGTTTAATAGTAACATAAATTATAGCTCCTGCATATACAATCATCGCAATAGGCATTGTCCATATATTTACAGGAAGTCTTAGTAATGCATATATGCTATATATAATTCCCTCTGAAGCAATAAGTGTTAATAGAAGTTCTAAAATTTCCTTAACACCTCTATATCTTATAGAATAATATACTACAATTAAAGCAGTTGTAATTATAAGCGGAATTACATATGGTTTTATAACTTCTCTTAACTTTAAATTAGAATTGTATAATATTGTAAAATCATTTCTTGTAAAACCTAAATCATATTTTTCATTTAATTTATTTGCTAAATTATCAAGTTGCTCATCTGTAAAATTTCTAACTTTAATAATTACAGATTCATCATATATCTCAACTTTTTGAACAACAGATGAATCACCTTCCCATATATCATCTACCATATTTTCAACATCAGATAATTCAAATTGTTTTCCTATATCAAATACTATTGAAGTACCTTCTGCATAATTAATATCTACATTTAATCCTTTTACACCTGTAACTATTATAGCTGCTATAAATATAATTACTAATATAATACATATAATTTTATTTCTCTTACTCATAATCTTCTCCTTATTTACTTTACTTGCTAAGACTCTTTATTAAAGGTTTTGTAATTAACAAGCTATATAGTATACTTGTTATTAATCCCCAGAATACTACCATACCAAAGCTAAATACTTTAAGCCATCCAGAGAAACAGCATACTACTGAGAATATTAATACTGGAATCATTACTAATCCGAATTTTGTAATAGCTTTTTCAAAAGATTTTTCTACTTGTTTTGTTAAATTATCCAAGAATATTAAACTAAATACATGGTTTATTATAAATGCTAAACCTATTCCAAATATTCCTTCTAATGTCATAGTTACATTTGTATATCTTAGTATTAGTAAGTATAATGCTATATATCCTATTTGTGCAATAGATACAGCTAAGCCTTTTCCTTTAAATTTTACTATTGTTATAATAAATATGATTACAGCTAATGCTATTCCTATATATATAAGTACATTTAAATCATTATTATCTATTTGTGATGAAATATACATATTTCCAGTTACAGTATATTGTAAAGGCATTACTTCATTTTCTAATATTGCAGCTAAACTTTCTGCTTGATATTTTAAAATATTTAGTTGACTACTATTTGATGCACTTCCTAATGTTAATGACATTACTCCATTATCTATAACTTCTGTAAATGTAGTTGTAAGCATACTTGTCCCATCAATTTTAAGAGAAACTTCTTTGCTAGTTTCTTCTTCCTCTTCATCATCTGCTGTCTCATTTTCAGTACTATTTGTAGCCTCATTTGTAGAAGTATTTTCAGCTATATTTTCTACTTCATTACTAACAGTTTCATTTTCTATAACATTTTGGTATGTTTTAGTTATATTTTTAAATTTCTTACTACCTTGACCATTAAAGTTAATATTCATATATGCTGCAGTAGAATCAGAATATGAAGAAGGTACAGTTGTTACATCTACACTTCTTATATCATCATTATTCATAAGAACTTCATTATTAGATGTATCTATAATCTCAAACTTTCCCTTTTGAGTTATATCAGCTAATATATAGTCTGTTTGAATATTTTCTGGAAGTGTCATCTCAATCTGACCTGTGCTTTCATCACATCTTACAGAATAATCTATTATTTTCATTGAATCTAATCTTTTCTTTATTATATTAGCAGACTTAACGTAATTGTCATGAGTTTTTACATCATCAGTATTTCCTTCATCAGAATCATCTAAAGTTAATATAACTCTTCTATAACCTTCTAAATCAGTACCTAAGTCATATTCTGGTATATAACTTGTCATTTTATTTTTATTTTGATGAAATATACCCACAAATGATATTATACTTATTAATATAATTACTAGTATAATTAATACTACATTTAATTTTTTTTGTGCTTTCATTTTTCCTCCTACTTTTTATGGAAATTGACACCAATAATACCTCCTAGCATTCCAGCAAAGATTGATACTACAATCATTATAATTGATTGCATATTTACATTAAATCCTGCTATAAATATACTTGATAGTAAATATATTGTTATCATATAAATAAAGCCAACTAACGCTCCATTTATTATTCCATTTTTTTTGATATTTACTGCACTAATAATACTTCCTATTAATATACTTAGTGCTGATATTACAATAACTGAAACTGTTATAATATTTTCAGATACATCTGTATAAGTTAAAATTATAGAAACTACAAGTAATGCTATTATAGTAATTAATAATGATATTAAACTTCCCATTATAACCTTTACTATATTTTTATCCATAATTTTCTTAGAATTATTTTCTATATTTTCCATATGCACTCTTCCTTTCTTTTTATTATCTTTTTAAATATATGATGAGTGCATAATTTTTATTACTTTTTAAATTTTTCTATCATCTATTCCTGCAACTGCCCATTTTTCAATTGAAAGTTTTATTTTATCTGGGTTTGTTATTAATATTATTCTATCTTCTAATACTTCATCTATTGTTCCGCTTAAACCTGTATAAGTAATTATTTTATCTCCTTTTTTTAATTCTTTTTGCATTTTTTCTATTTCTTTTGCTTGCTTTTTTCTTGGAAGCATCATTAGATAATAAAGTCCTAACAAAAGAAATACTGTAACTAACGTTATTATTAATTGCTTACTATCCATTTTTCTCTCCTATAATAAATTATTAGTATTTGAAGTATTAGCTGTGTTTGAAGTATTAACATTTTCATTTCCATTATTATTGTTTGTACTATTTTCATTTACACTTCCACTTTGTTGTTGATATATAAAGTCTACTAAATTAATTGTCTGATTTTGGATAACTGCATAGTAGTCTATTTCACCTTGTGATACTATTGCATATACATTGTCTAATACAATATTTACTAGTAATCTTCCTTGTGGTGTTACAAGCCCATATTTTGGTATATTTGTATTGCCATTTGTTTCATCTTTTTCTACTACTATACCATTTAATTCTGGAATAATAACTACATCTTGATATCTTGAATCTGAACTCTTATTAGCTATACATCCAATTCCATTATATTCTATTGGAAGTACTTCATTTCCATTTATGTCTATTAGTCCCCATAAGCCGTTTCTACTAACTGGTATACAATTATCTAATAATATATATTTATTTTTTACATTGCTATCATTCATATTTGTAGTTAAGCCTATTTGATCATAATCTTGATAAACTATAACTTTTCCATTTCTATTTACAACACCTTGTTTATTATTTGATGTTACTAAATATAACCCTAAGTTTTTATCAATTTCAACTATATTATCATACTCAAGTCTAACTTTAGTAACTCCATCACTACCTATAATTCCAACTTTTCCATCTGATGTACCTACAATAAAGTCATTGCTTCCTTCCATAAATTCAATAGTACTATATCTTGAACCTATTAATGTATTTTCTGGATTATCTAAAGATACTACTCCATATAACTGGGTTGTTTCATCTCTTACTATCATTAGATTATATAATACTGCTTTTTGGTTATTAAATAATACTGATTCTGAGAAATTACTTGTATCTACTGTTATTGCTGAATTCGTTATTCTTCCTGAATAATAGTTTGCTAAGTATGATAATGTAAATACTCCTAAACTATTATTTGCCACATCATTGTTTATCTGAACATTAAATGCTCTTTTTAATCCTTCCATTCCTATATAGAGCTTATTTCCAATCATCTTTACTGGTTCATTTATTGTAAATGTTTGTCCTTCTTCATTTTCTCCTTCTACTATATTATATTTATATAGCTTATTAGAGTTTGCTTCAAAAGCTACTGCTTCTTGTGCATTTGTTACATAACATTTTGTAATATCTTCTGTATATTGCTTGTATCCACCATTAAAAGCTCCATATCCTAGCATTGTTGCTACATCTTTTATTGATACATATATATTATCATTTTCATTATAGAATAGGTCTTGTGCATAGTTACTTTGTCTTGCACCATCTATATAGAATTTAAATTGATTTTTTAGTAAATTCTGGCTATATATCCATATTATTACTGCTGCAAGTATTAATATTACAATTAATACTATAACAATTACTAACCAAAGTTTTACTTTGGTTATTTTTTTATTATTTTCTGGGATATTATCCAGTAAATCCATATTATTCCTCCTCTTTTGTATATCCGTATTTATTATAAAAATCATAAGCGAAATTAAGTAAGTTATCTTTTTCAATTTCAATTCTAACTCTTTCCATTAAATTAGTCAAGAATTTTATGTTATGAATTGATAATAATCTAACTCCTAATATTTCATTACATTTTATTAAATGTCTTATATATGCTCTTGTATAATTTTTACATGTATAGCAATCACATTCTGAGTCAAGTGGCGAAAAGTCCTCTGCATATGTAGCATTTCTTACTACTAATTTTCCATGTGATGTCATAGCTGTACCATTTCTTGCTATTCTTGTTGGAAGTACGCAATCACACATATCTACTCCTGCCATAGCCGCTTCTAGCAAATAGTCTGGTGAACCTACTCCCATTAAATATCTTGGTTTGTTTTCTGGAAGAAGTGGCGTCGTATATTTTAATATTTTTATAAATTCTTCTTTAGGTTCTCCTACACTTATTCCTCCTATTGCATACCCTGGGAAGTCTAGCTTTATTAAATCTTCTGCACTCTTTTTTCTTAAATCTTCATAAAACCCACCTTGTACTATACCAAATAACGCTTGGTTTGTTTTGTGTGCTTCTTTACATCTTTTTGCCCATCTAGTTGTTCTTTCCATTGAATTTTTTGTATATTCATATGTAGATGGATATGGACAACACTCATCAAACGACATTATTATATCTGCTCCTAAATCTTCTTCTATTTGCATTACTTTTTCTGGTGAAAAAAAGTGTTTACTTCCATCTAAGTGTGATTTAAATTCTACCCCTTCTTCTGTAATAGTTCTTAAATCACTTAATGAGAATACTTGAAATCCCCCACAGTCTGTAAGTATTGGTCTATCCCATCTCATAAAACCGTGAAGTCCACCTGCCTCTTTTACTATTTTTTCTCCAGGTCTTAAATACAAATGATATGTATTTGATAATATTATTTGTGCTCCGTTTTCTTTTAATTCTTCTACTGTCATTGATTTTACAGTAGCTTGCGTGCCAACTGGCATAAATATTGGTGTTTGTATATCTCCATGTGGTGTATGTACAATTCCTCTTCTTGCTCCTGTAGTTTTATCTACATGTAACAATTCATATGTTACTGATGGTTCCATATTTCCTCCATAATAATTTATTTTATAAACATTGCATCTCCAAAGCTAAAAAATCTATATTTTTCTTTTACCGCTTCTTTATATGCTTCCATTATATAGTCTTTTCCTGCTAAAGCTGAGACTAGCATAAGAAGTGTTGATTCTGGAAGATGGAAGTTAGTTATTAATCCATCTATACATTTAAAATTATATCCCGGATAAATATATATTCCAGTATCACCTTCACATTCCTTAACTAATCCCGTTTTTTCATCTGTTATTGTCTCTAAAGTTCTACATGAAGTAGTTCCTACTGCTATTACTCTTTTTTTATTTAATTTTGCTTCATTTATTTTATCAGCATCTTCTTTTTTCACATAATAATGCTCACTATGCATATGATGGTCTTCTATATTTTTTTCTTTTACTGGTCTAAATGTTCCTATTCCTACATGAAGAGTTACATTTGCAATTTTTACTCCCTTTTCTTCTATTTTTTTCAAAAGTTCTTCTGTAAAATGTAACCCTGCAGTTGGTGCTGCTGCTGATCCATTATATTTTGCATATACAGTTTGATATCTATCATTGTCTTTTAAGCTTTCATGTATATATGGTGGTAGTGGCATTAAGCCTATTTTGTCTAGTATTTCATTAAATATTCCTTTATATGTAAAATTAACTATTCTTGTCCCATCTTCTGTTTTATCAAGTATTTCAGCTAATAAAAGTCCATCTCCAAATATGACTTTAGTTCCAATATGAAGTTTATTTCCTGGTCTTACTATTGTCTCCCAAGTATCTCCTTCAATATTTTTTAATAATACAAACTCCACATTTGCGCCACTTTCTTTTTTTCCATAAAGCCTAGCAGGTATTACTTTAGTATTATTCCTAACTAAGCAATCTCCTGGCTCTAAATAATTAATTATATCTTTAAATTGTTTATGTTCTATTGTTTTATTTTTTCTATCTAAAACCATAAGCCTAGATTCATCTCTATTTTTTATAGGGACTTGTGCAATTAATTCTTGTGGTAAGTCATAATAAAATTCTTTAAGTTCCATTTTCATTCCTTCTTTTTTGGGCTATTACTTAAATTTTAAGTAATAGCCTAATATTTGATTTTTTTATTTTTATAACTTTAATTATTTTCTAGTACTTTTTTACATCTTGGGCATAAACCATCTTTAGTATTTTCATCATACATCCAGCATCTTTCGCATTTTTCTCCATCTGCGTGTTCTACTTTTATTCCAAGACCTTCTTCTCTTCTTCTTTTATTTTCTTCTATGTTTAGTCCTGATACAATTAGGACTTCTTTAATTAAGTCTTTATTATTATTTAAGAACTCATATTCTTCATCATTTGCATAAATACTTACTTTAGCATCTAATGAATTTCCTATAGTTTTGGCACTTCTTGCAAGTTCTAATTCTTTTGAAACTGTATTCTTTATTTTTATAATTTTTTCCCATTTTTCTTCTAATTCTTTGTTATCCCATTTTTCATTTGCTTCTGGGTAATCTGTAAGCATTGGACTTTCTACATTTTCGTTTTTTGTATGTTTCATCATTTTCCATATTTCTTCTGCTGTAAATGATGTCATAGGTGTTAATATTTTTACTAAACTTTCAAGAATATAGTACATTGTAGTTTGTGCTGCTCTTCTTTCTAATGAATCTACTTTTGATGTATATAGTCTATCTTTGATTATATCTAAGTAAAAGCTACTCATATCTACAACGCAGAATTGGTTTACATCATGATAGCAATTTCCAAAGTTATATTCATCATAATCTTTTGTGCAATCACGAATAAGCTTATTTAATCTTGTTAATGCCCATTTATCTATTTCTAATAATTCTTCATATTTTACTGGATTTTCTGGATCAAAGTCACTAGTATTTCCTAAAATATATCTTGCTGTATTTCTTATTTTTCTATATACATCTGATATTCCTTTTAATATATCATCTGAAAGACTTACATCCATTGAATAGTCTGATGAAAGTACCCATAGTCTTAGAATATCTGCTCCATATTTATTGCATACATCTATTGGTGAAACTCCATTTCCTAAACTCTTTGACATTTTTCTTCCTTGACCATCTACTACAAACCCACAGCTTAATATTTCTTTATACGGTGCTATGCCATTTACTGCTACTGATGTAAGAAGTGATGATTGGAACCACCCTCTATATTGGTCATTTCCTTCTAAGTAAAGGTCTGCTGGATAGTCTAATCCTCTTTCTACTAACACACTTTGATGTGTTGAACCTGAGTCAAACCACACATCCATTATGTCTGTTTCTTTTGTAAAATCTCCACATCCACATTTAGCACATTTTGCATTTTCTGGCATAAGGTCTTTTATTTCTTTTGCCCACCATGCATTTGTTCCTTCTTTACTAAATATGTCTTGGATTTTTTTGATAGACTCTTCTGTTACATATGGCTCACCACATTTTTTACAATAGAATATAGGTAGTGGTACTCCCCATGTACGCTGTCTAGAAATACACCAGTCATTTCTACCTTTTATCATTTCACTCATTCTTTCTTCTCCCCAAGTTGGGTGCCATTTTACTGTTTTTATTGCATCTAATACGCTTTGTCTAAATCCATCTATTGATGCAAACCATTGTGGTGTTGCTCTAAATATTATTGGATTTTTACATCTCCAGCAATGTGGATATGAGTGAGTAATTTTTACTGCTTTTAATAGATACCCATTTTCTTCTAACCATTTTGTTATTTCTTTATTTGATTTAGCGTAATACATTCCCGCAAAAGGTCCTGCTTCTTCTGTTTGAACTCCTTTATCATTTACTGCTACTTTTATTTCTAAATTATCTTTTAAGCTTTGAAGGTAGTCTTCTTTACCATATCCAGGTGCTGTATGAACTGCTCCTGTTCCTTCTTCTAATGTAACATTTACTCCATCTTCTCCACCAAGTACTACTACAGAATTTCTTTCTAAAAATGGATGTCTACAAAGTATTCCTTTTAAGCTTTCTCCTTTAAATGTTTTTTCTACTGTATATTCTTCTATTTCTGCAATTTCCATTACTTTTTTTAGTAAATCACTAGCAATTACTAATTTTCCTTTACTTGTATTTACTAAACTATATTCATAATCTTTTCCTACTGTAATTGCCATGTTTCCTGGAAGTGTCCATGGTGTTGTTGTCCATATTACTATATATGTGTTTTCATTATCTAACACACCTTTTCCTTCTACTACTGGAAATTTTACATATATAGATGTTGATTCTACATCTTTATATTCTATTTCTGCTTCTGCTAATGCTGTTTCACAATCTGTACACCAATAAACAGGTTTTAGTCCTTTATATATATATCCTTTTTTATACATATCTCCAAACACACCTATTTGTCTAGCTTCCATCTTTTTATCATATGTTATATATGGATTATCCCATTCTCCTAATACTCCTAATCTTTTAAATCCTTCTGTTTGAATGTCTTTATATTTTTCTGTAAAGTCTTTACATGTATCTCTAAATTTAGTAACTGGTATTTTACTTCTATCTAATCCAAGCTTTTCAATTGCCTTTTTTTCTGTTGGCATTCCATGTGTATCATATCCTGGAACATATGGAGAATAGTATCCTTTCATAGATTTATATCTTACTATTGTATCTTTTAATATTTTATTTAATGCATGACCTGCATGTATTTCTCCATTTGCATATGGAGGTCCGTCATGTAGAACAAAGTGTTTATGTCCTTCATTTTTCTTTAAAATTTTTTCATAAAGACCATTTTCAAAAATGTCTTTTAATATCCCTGGCTCTTTTTCTGGTAAGTTACCTCTCATAGGAAAATCTGTTTTTGGTAAGTTTAATGTTTGGCTATAGTCTTTTTTTTCTTCACTCATAATATTCCCTCCTTATATATAACTAAAAAACATAAAATATATTAAAATAAAAAGACCTTCATCTTTAGGACGAAAGTCTTTCTTTCCGCGGTACCACCTAATTTAAAAGTATATATATTACAAAATTACTATATCTTTTCTCTTAATTTTCTTCTTAACGCAAAGCTTACGTCTTAAACTACTTTATTCATCTAAGAAGCATATAAGTGATAATAAATAATAGGTTTCTTACTAGCATCTCACCACCACTAGTTCTCTTTAAAGTCTTTATTATTTACCGTGTCTTATATATTGCTTTTTTTTAATATTAACTTAATCTATATTTTACTATCATAATGCTTTAAAGTCAAGAGGTAAGTGCAAATAATTTATGTAAAGTTAAATATTATGTTATAAGTATAATATACTTCTAAAACCTCTAATGTTTGTAGTAAGAGATGGACTTCTTCTATATCTATATGCTGTATAATTCTTTCCATAACTATAGTCTCCTCCTCTATCTGTACAAGGAACAGATTTAGACTCAGTCCATGTTTCTGTACTAAATTCTGAAACATTACCTGCCATATCATAAATATTACATCTTACATCATAAGTTGAACCACTATGAGCATTACCTGTTGTTGCTATACTTCTTTGTAATGGTTGTTGTCCAGAATATTTTGAATCGCCACTAAATGCCTGTATAAATACTATAGCTGTATCCCACGCATAACTATTTACTAAATCACTTTGGAAATTATTATTACTGCTATATAAGTTTCTTGAAAGAGTTGCTGATTTAGGCTGTGTTACATTATTGTATACATTTTGGTTTTTCTTTATATTAAATGTATTTGTATTTCCACTTACTTTTCCTGCCTCATATCTTCCTATATAATAGCCTCCTGCATTTTTAGCTTTTGTAATAAAATCTCCTAAATTTTTTGCTACTGTATTTCCATAACTACTACTTGTTAGTTCTTGTGCATATCCTACTAATGTAACTACTTCTGTATAATTATCTGCAGACTGTCTTAAAGTACTTGCTCCTGTTCCTGTACCTTGTTCATTTACATTAAAATCATATCTTCCTAACGTTACTGTTTTAGTCCCTCCACTTGTATTTGTCTTAATATTTCCTATTGGTACCCATACATATTGGTTTCCTTTTGTATTGTTATCTCCTGCTGATACATCTTCTATTACTACGCCCTCTGTTACATTCTTTCCTGAGTCTGATGCTATTTTAAATCCTGCAGGCACTTTTACATTATTTCCATATCCATCTTTTATATTTGTATTGCTTATATATGTTTTTCCACTTGTTATACTTTCTGCTACTTGGTTTGCAGTTGTTTTTATTGTAGTACTCTTTTCTGCTATTTTTCCGGCCTTATCTTTTACAGCCACTTTTAATGTATAACTTGTGATAATTTTTCTTCATCTTCCTTTTTATTTCCATTTAAATAATCATCTATATAGTTTGACACTTTATCTAACTCTATTTTTTCATTTTCACTTGCATTTTGATAAATTTTTGCTCCTTCCCCAGTTCTTCTAAATATTCCATCTTCTCCTAAAGTTAAGCTAATTGCTGTTCCTGCTAAGATTAATAGAACTATTATTGTAACGACTAGTATTACTAAAGTTATTCCTTTTGTATTTTCCTTATTTATTTTCAGAATATTATTGTACATATCTTCCTCCTTTGATTTTTCTGCATTCAAGAAACTATTTTAACCAAAAAGGACCGTCCCTCTTGGTTGAACAAAAAGCTATGTATTTTAGATTCTTCTAAAACACATAGCTTTATTTATTTTTTCTATGTTTATATTTTCTTTTCTATTAAATCTTACGATATATATATATATATACAGTATCAAGGCTTACAGGCATTTTTTATCCTTTCTTTAGTAAATCTTAATTGTCTATTAGTATCTTATTAATTATTCTTTACTTTTATCTTCTTTATCCTTTTTGCTTGCTTTCTTTGTTTTATCCTTACCTCTAAATTTATAAAACCAAACTACAAATAGTACAAATATGACAATCAATATTATTAAAATTATATGTGAGAATCTGTCAAATACATTTACAACATCTTCCCATGAATCTCCTAATTTTTTTCCTAAAAGTACTAGTACAGTATTCCATATAGTAGAACCTAATATAGTATATATTAAGAACTTAATAAATGACATTTCACTCATACCGGCTGGTATTGAAATTAAGCTTCTTACAATTGGTATAAATCTACATATAAATACAGTCTTTTGGCCTTTAGTATCAAACCATTTGTCTGCTTTTTCAATATCTTCTTTTTTAAGTCTTAACACCTTTCCTATTTTTCCAGAAACAATTCTCTCTAATCTTTCTTTATTAAGTATTCTACCTATAAGGTAAAGAACTATTGCTCCTACAACCGAACCAATAGTTGCTGCAATAATAACTCCTATTGCATTTAAAGTAGTTTTAGTTGTCATAAATCCACCAAAAGCTAAAATAACCTCAGATGGTATTGGTGGAAATATATTTTCAATAGCAATAAGCATTGCTACACCAATATATCCCCAATTTTCAATTATTTGTATTACTATATCTTGCATAATTCCTCTTTTCTATGATTAATTTATTATCATATATATTTTTTTATTTTAAATTTAATATTACTTTTTTTATCTTTTACTTGTTTCATTTATATTTTATTTATCTCTTACTTATCATATCCTGGCTTTTTTAGTAATTTAAACATATTAGTTTTATACTTTTCAACACCAGGTTGATTAAATGGGTTAACTTCTAATAATTCTGCAGACATTGCACAGGCTTTTTCAAAAAAATAAATTAACTCACCTATAGTTTCTTCATCTAATTTATCAATATGAATTACAATATTAGGTACATCTCCATCTACATGAGCTTTAATTGTTCCTTCCATTGCTTTTTTATTCACATAGCTAAGTTTTTTTCCACTTAAATAATTTAAATTATCTAAATTATCTTCATCTATATTAATAGTAATATCTTTATTTACATTTTTTACATCTAATACAGTCTCAAAAAGTATTCTTCTACCCTCTTGAATGTATTGCCCTAAAGAATGTAAATCTGTAGTAAACTCAGCCCCTGCTGGAAATAGCCCTTTACCATCTTTCCCTTCGCTCTCTCCAAAAAGCTGTTTCCACCATTCTATAAAAAAGTGCATTCTAGGTTCATAGGCGACTAACATTTCAATTGACTTATCTTTTTCATATAAAAGATTCCTTGCAACTGCATATTGATAACACTCGTTATATTCAAGCATACTATCAGAATATTTATCTTGTGCAAATCTTGCTCCCTCCATAAGTTTATCAATATTAATTCCACTCGCTGCAATAGGAAGTAATCCTACAGCAGTTAGAACAGAAAATCTTCCACCTACATCATCTGGTATAACAAAAGTCTCATATCCTTCTGAAATTGCAAGTTTTTTTAGAGCACCTTTATTCTTATCTGTAGTTACATATATTCTCTTTCTAGCTTCTTTAATGCCATATTTTCCTTCTATAATCTCTCTAAAAATCCTAAAAGCTATAGCTGGCTCTGTTGTAGTTCCTGACTTTGATATTACATTAATACTAAAATCTTTTCCCTCTAATACTTCTATAATGTCATTAATATAGTCACTACTAAGATTATTTCCAACAAATATAACATAAGGTTTCTCATCTTTCATACTTTGAAAAGAACTATGCACCGACTCTATAACAGCCCTTGCTCCTAAATATGATCCTCCAATGCCAATAACTAATAATATATCAGAATCTTTTTTTATTTTTTCAGCACATTTCTTTATCCTTTTATATTCTTCTTTATCATATTCACTTGGTAAATTAAGCCATCCTAAAAATTGAGTATTATCTTCTGATTTTTCATTAAGTTCTTTATCGATTTCTTCTACTACTGCAGAATGTTCTAATATTTCTTCTTTTGTAAGCAATGAATTCTTAAAATCTACTTTAATTTTAGACATTTATTTCCTCCTGTTCAACCAATGGGGACGGTCCTTTTTGGTTGATTCTTTTGTTTTTATATATTCTAATATATTTATCCTCTGCTTGCAATAGGAATTTATAATTTAATATATTTTTATTTAAATATTTTTGACTTGAATTGGATTAAATTAAAATAAAGAATCTTAGATTTTTTCTAAAATTCTTCATCTTTTCTTCTAGTTCACTAGTATATTTTGTATATTCTACTTTTTTTCATCTATAATTTTTCAATTTCTTCCTTACCAAGCCCTGTTATTTCCATTATATATTCTATTTTTTCTTTCTTTTCTTTCATATTTTTTGCTATTTTTATTATTCCTTCCCTATAACCTTCTTCTTTTCCTTGTTTTATTCCTTCTTCTAGTCCATTACTATATCCTGTATATTCTGCATCCTTTTCATCCATTATTGCTTTTTTTCTTAGTTCTGCTATTCTTCTTACTTTTTCATCTCCACTTATTTCATTTAGTTTTTCTTTCGCTTTTTTCATATTTTCATTACTTTCCATATAACTTAATACCTCTTTACTGTCTGGAGCTTCTAAAAAACTTAACCATTCTATTAGTTTTTGGTTTTCTTTTTCTCCTACTTTTTTATATATTTTCGGTATCTCTATTATATTTATTTCTATATCTTCTGTCAATATCACTTTTCTCTTTTTCTTTTCTATTAGCACAAAACTACTATTTATTCCTAATTCTTTCAAACTCTTTAATTCAAAATTAACTATTAATACTATTATTGTCCTTTTTAGATTTATATAGTTTTCTGCTTCTCCTATTTCTCTTGTGTACTCTCTTGCCCAATAATATAGTATCCTTTTTATTAAATTCTTTTTCTCTGTCATTTGCATTTCTATATTACAATATTCATTATT
>CALXQA010000029.1 GCA_944390335.1 uncultured Clostridia bacterium | reverse complement strand
AAAATTTTTTATATTTTTTAAAAAAACTATTGCATTTTTCGACAAGATATGATAAATTATATTCAGCGGATTAAATTTACTTAATGTAAATTTAGGATGCATTCCAAATACCAACTAATTGGGGAGATACTTTGTATCTCCCTTCCATCTTTTTATATCACTAAATATTTTTATTATCACAAAATTCCCTTAATTTTTTATCTAATAAACTATTTTCCTTTTTTAAAATTATAGGCTTTTTGTTATTCATATTAATAAAACATAAAGTAGTATCACCAGTTGCTACTATATCTTTTGTTTTTACATTTTTCATAATGTACCCTATTGTTACTTTTATGCCATTATATTTTTCTATACGAGTCTCAATTTCAATACTATCACCAAAAGTACTCCCACTTTTATATTTACAATTTACCTCTAATATAGGTGAAGTAATTCCCATATTTTCTAATTTATCAAAGCCTAGATTAATACTTTCTAAAAAATCTATTCTTGCTTCTTCCATCCATCTTATATAATTAGAATGGTGTACTAATCCCATTCTATCAGTTTCATAATATTGAACTTTATGTATATATTTACTCATATTTAATTACCTCTTTTCCTTTTTGCTTTATTATTTTTATTATAGTTCATTTTTTTCATAACATTTTTATCATTCTTTTTATTTATCTTATTATTTTTCTTCATAACAGAAAATCCAAATTTTCCAATTTTCTTTCCTAAAGAATAATAACCACCATTTGCATAAGCAATAAGATTACACTTTGAAATATCAAAAGCACCATTTTTATCTATATATTTTTCATCTGCATTAATACATAACACTTCTGCTATAAACATATGGTGACTTCCTAATTCTTTTATTTCTTTTACTTTACATTCTATTGAAACAGGAGACTCTTTTATAGCAGGGCATTTAACAAAATTAGCTTTTTCTTTTGTAAGTCCCATTTCTTTAAACTTATCTACTTTTTCTCCACTTTTTACACCACAAAAATCAGTAGCAAAAGCTAAATCTTCATTAGTTAGATTAATAACAAATTCTTTATATTTCTTTAACATTTTATATGAGTATCTGCTAGGTCTTACTGAAATATATACCATAGCTGGATCAGTATTAATTATTCCTGTCCAAGCTATTGTTATAATATTAGAATTCTCCATATCGCCTACTGTAACCATAACAGCAGGTATTGGATATTCAAATGTTCCTGCTTTCCACATTATTTTTCCCATTTTTTCTCTCCAATTAATAAATTTTTTAAAGATAATATCATATTTATTTGAATTTATCAATGATATTATCTTCTTTAAAAAGACTTTACTAATTAAAATATTTCAAATATAGATTTTATTTTTGGTAGTAAATAATGACTCCCACCTTTTTCTTTAACATCTTCTACCATACTTATTATAAGTAAACCATTTTCATCAAAACAATTAAACCACCCTATCTCCGTTCCAGTTTCATCATTTTGATTTTGTTTTATTTCAGCTGTTCCTGTTTTCCCAGCTAAAATTTTTCCATCTATTTTGCTATCTTTTCCTGTACCTACTTCTACAACCTGTATCAAATCATCTTTTATTACATTTGAAATTTCTTCACTTATAACATGCTGTTTGTAATATTTAGTTTCTGTGTACTCTAAGCAAGGCATTACCATATTTCCCCCATTTGCAAAACAAGAATACATCATCCCCATATGTATTGGATTTACTAACAACTTATCCTGACCATATCCACTATTAGCAATTGCAGAATCACTATCCATTTCTCCATAAGTAGATATAGATATATCTTGTACGAAATCAATTTTATCATTAAAACCAAATTCATCTAAGCCATTTTGCAAATTATTCTTTCCTATTTTTAAAGCAGCTTTAGCAAAATAAATGTTATCTGAATAAATTAAAGCATTCCTTAAATTAGCTGGACCTTGATAAGTTGTCAAAGTTGTAACATATAAATTTCCCCATGAAGAATCATTTTGCCACTTAGTTCCACTTTCTCCAAAGTCATCATCTTTAGAAAAATAATTACCTTTAAGACCTATCACTCCTATAATTGGCTTTAAAGATGAACCTGGAACATATGCTGATAAATATCTATTATACATAGGCTTATTTATATCATTTTGCATATTATTCCACTCTTCATCTGTAAGTCCTAAAATAATTTTATTAGCATCATAAGAAGGTGTACTAACTAATGCTAATATTTCTCCTGTATTATAATTCATAGATATGTGAGCACCTTTATCATCTTTAAATTTATTATACAATTCTTGCTGTAATTTAACATCTATTGTTATCTTTATATCTTCTCCATTTTCAACATTCTTTTTTAATAATGTTTTTACTTTATCATTATTCTCATCTACAATATATATTTCTTTTCCATCTATTCCTTTTAATCTATCATTATATACATATTCCAAACCTGTTTTTCCTATTCCATCTTGAATATATCCTGTAAGTATTGATGTTGATTCTTTAAATGGATATACTCTTAAATTTACATCTGTAATTAATACTCCTTTTATACTTAAAAGCTTATTCTTTAGCTCTTGTTCATCTTTTGATATTTTCCTTAATGGAACAAAAGTATCATCTGTAACATAATCTGCTTCTATTGCATCTTTTATATTATTTTCTGAAATTCCCAATAAATTAGCTAATTCTGCTAATTTCTCCTTATTTTCTATTTTACCTGGAACCACTCCTACAGAATATGCTGTTCCATCTTTTGCAATTGCTATATCATTTCTATCATAAATAGTACCTCTAGTACTTTTTAAGTCTTCTACTCTAATTTTATATTCTTCTTTTAAATCTGGAAATATAACTGAAGAATTCCACATTACTTTATATTTTTCTTCTTCTTTTATTACTTTTGTAGTATTTAAATAGTTCATATTACCTGCCACAGTTTCCATTGAAGTATTATATGTTACATTTATAATATCTGCATTATTTTCATCTTCTACATTTGCAAGTACAGTTATATTTATATCTTTTGCTTCTATTCCTTCATATATGTTCTTTATTCTTGCTAAAAATTCTTCTTTTGATAAGTCTGTAATTACATCATTATACATTCCTTCATAATCTTTATTATTTAATTTTTCAAAATATTCTTTAATACATATTGAAGCTTCTGTTTGATTCATATATATAATTATATATATTCCTGCACATACTAGAAGTATAATAATTAAAAATATTACTAACTTTTTCATAAAGAATCTCCTCATATTCTAATTTATATTATTCTATATCATTTCCTACTCATTTTCAATATTAATGAAAATGTAAGTATAAAACCACACAAGGATAACCAATAAATACTGGTTATCCTTGTGTGGTTGGTATTGCCCTAAAATCGCATCTTTACCTCTATGACATCGTGTCCAATCATTTTTGCATTACATTTACTAGACTGCAATACACTTAGAGCTTCTGAAATATCACCTTTTGTAAAATTAACTTTTATTCTCCGGCAATTTTTTAAATGATTTAGTGGCATAGTTACAATCCCATTCGTGCTAACAATTATTCTTAACCCTAGTTCTAGACTATTAGATGTAGAATTTTCAATTATTTTGTTTATTTCTTCTAATACAGGGTTTTTAGACTTTTTATGCCTTTGGGGTTGATACGACATTTAAATACACCTCATTTCAAAATTTTGGCTTAGCCAATTTTATAAATATTATACCATATATGAATCAAAAATGAAATATAAATTGACATTATTTTTATAGTTTATATATTCATTATTCTTTTTGCTTTTTCCACATCTTCATTATTTGCCACTCTTATATCTTCTAATTCATATTTTTTACCTAGTTTTTCCCATTTATATTTTCCTAAATTATGATAAGGTAAAAACTCAAACTTTTCTACATTTATATTTTGTAAAAATTTACTTAGTCTTATTAAATCTTCTTTTTTGTCTGTTATTCCTGGTACTAGCACTTGCCTAATCCATATTCTTTTATTTTTTTCACTTACATATTTTATAAACTTTAATTCTAATTCATTTGAAAAACCTGTAAGATATTTACAAATTTCCTCATTTATTGATTTTATATCTATTAAAAAAATATCTGTTAAGTTAATAATTCTTTCTATTTTATCTGTAATAGAAAACATTCCTGATGTATCTAAACAAGTGGATATATTATATTTTTTTAATTTTTCAAAAAGTGCTATTACAAAATCTTGTTGCAAAAGTGGTTCTCCTCCACTTAAAGTTACTCCTCCATCTGATTGAACTATATAATTTTTATATCTTAGTATTTTTTCTATTACTTCTTCTACAGTATATGATTTTCCCATATTAATATCCCATGTATCTCTATTTTGGCAATACTTACATTTTAAATTACATCCCTGCATAAAAACTACAAATCGAATCCCTGGTCCATCTACTGCTCCTAAGCTTTCAAAAGAATGTATTCTTCCTACTACGTTTTCATTTTCCATTTTGCTTTCTCCTTTTAGATATATAGTGGACTTAAAATAAGTCCACTATATGTTCATAAACCTTTTTATTATATTTTTTCTTGAATAGTCCTTGCAATTACTTCTTCTTGTTGTTCACGAGTAAGTTTTACAAAGTTTACTGCATATCCTGATACTCTGATTGTAAGGTTTGGATAATTTTCTGGATGGTTCATTGCATCTATAAGTAAATTCCTATCAAATACATTAACATTAATATGATGTCCTGTTTGCATAAAGTAACCATCTAACATACTTTTTAGATTTTCTATTCTTTCTTCTTCAGAATGACCTAATGTTGATGGAGTTATTGCAAATGTATATGATATTCCATCTTCCGAATATTCATATGGAAGTTTTGCAACTGAATTCATAGATGCTAATGCTCCTGATTCGTCTCTTCCATGCATAGGGTTTGCACCAGGTGCAAATGCTACTCCTGCTTTTCTTCCATCTGGTGTACTTCCAGTATTTTTTCCATAAACAACATTTGATGTTATTGTTAATATAGAAAGAGTTGGGTCTGCTTTTCTATATATATAATGTTTTTCTAATTTCTGCATAAATGTTTTTACTAATTTTACTGCTATTTCATCTACTCTATCATCATCATTTCCATATTTAGGGAAGTCACCTTCAACTTCATAGTCTACTGCTAAGCCCTCTTCATTTCTAATTACTTTAACTTTAGCATATTTTATTGCAGAAAGTGAATCTACAACTACTGAAAATCCTGCAATTCCACACGCCATTGTTCTTCTTATTTTTCTATCATGAAGAGCCATTTCTAATGCTTCATATGAATATTTATCATGCATATAGTGGATTGCATTTAGTGCTTTTATATATACTTTTGCTACATATTCCATCATTTGATCATATTTTTCAATAACTTCATCATAATTTAAATATTCAGATTTAATTGCTTCGAATTTAGGTGCAACTTGTTTTCCTGAAATTTCATCTCTTCCGCCATTTATTGCATAAAGCAAAGCTTTTGCTAAATTAGCTCTTGCTCCAAAAAATTGCATTTGCTTTCCTATTTTCATAGCAGAAACACAACATGCTATTCCATAATCATCACCTAATGTTACTCTCATAAGGTCATCATTTTCATATTGTATTGAAGAAGTATTTATAGAAATTTTTGCACAATATTTTTTGAATCCATCTGGTAAATTCTTAGACCAAAGTACAGTTATATTAGGTTCTGGAGCTGGTCCTAAATCTTCTAATGTATGAAGTAGCCTAAATGAATTTTTAGTAACCAATGTTCTTCCATCTAATCCCATTCCACCTATACTTTCTGTTACCCATACCGGATCTCCGCTAAATAAACTATTGTATTCTGGTGCTCTTAAAAATCTTACCATTCTTAATTTTAATACAAATTGATCCATTAATTCTTGAGCAAAAGTTTCATCTATTATTCCTGATTTCAAATCTCTTTCTACATATATATCTAAAAATGTAGAAACTCTACCTAAACTCATTGCAGCACCATTTTGATCTTTTATTGCACCAAGATATGCAAAATATGTCCATTGAAATGCTTCTAAAGCATTTGATGCTGGTTTAGATATATCAAATCCATATTTTTTAGCCATTTCTTTTAATTGATTAAGTGCATCTATTTGGTCATGTATTTCTTCTCTATCTCTAATAATTTCTTCTGTAAATTCATCTGTATCTAATATTTCTAATTCTTCTTGTTTTTCTACAATTAAACTATCAACTCCATAAAGTGCTACTCTTCTATAATCTCCAATAATTCTTCCACGTCCATATCCATCTGGAAGTCCTGTTATTAAATGAGAACTTCTAGCAGCTCTTATATCTTTAGTATATACTGCGAAAACTCCATCATTATGAGTTCTTCTTAGATTATGATATATATGTTCAATTTCTTCATCAACTTTATATCCATAACTCTCACAAGATTTTTCTACTATTCTTATCCCACCATTTGGCATAATTGCTCTTTTAAGTGGACTATCTGTTTGAAGTCCAACTATTAATTCTAAATCTTTATCCACATATCCTGCTTCATATCTATTAATTCCTGATGGTGTTTTAGTATCTACATCTAAAACCCCTTTTTCTCTTTCTATTTTATATAGTTCTTGTATTTTATTCCATAACTTTGTACTTTTATCAGTTACATTTGCCAAAAAACTTTCATCACCATCATAAGGTTCATAATTATTTTGAATAAAATCTCTTACGTCTATTTCCCTTGTCCATCTTCCTTCTTTATTAAAACTTTCCCATTCTTTAAAGTCCATAATGACCTCCTTGTATTTTTATCTTTATTATCTTTATTATCTTTATTATCTTTTCTATATTATCACATTATATGACAATAAGCAACTTATTTTTTATTTAAAATATAAAATTATTCTTACATTTTTATTATGTTCAATTTTTTATTAAATATTATTTAAAAAAAGTCTAAACCTATATATCTTATAATTAATACATATATTTTTATTAACTATTTTTAATAAAATCTTTAACTATTTTTTATATATCATAGTATATTTGTTTATCTGGCATTTTCATTTATTTCTTTTTCTTTACATATCTCTCTTAATAATACTATTAATCTATATATTTGTTCTGACACTATTTTTTCTACTAATTTAATTGCTGTTAGTAATATTTTTTGTTTATTAATATACAGAAAAATAAAAAGTTATATATTTAAAAATTTTAAATACATAACTTTCTCATATATTTATTTACTTTTCATTGCAATCTTTTTTATTCCAAATGTACAAAAATATATTATTCCTGAAATTATAACTATCATAGGACCAGTAGGTATATTAGTATAATATGATATAATCAAACCTGTAATACCTGAGAATAAAGCAAATAATACAGCAAATAGATGATATGTTCTCATATTCATTGATATATTTCTGCTAGAAGCTGCTGGCAAGATTATAAGTGAATTTATTAAAAGTATTCCTACCCACCTTATAGATATCATAACCATTATAGCTATTATAACTGCAAATAAATTTTCTATAAAATTTACATTAATCCCTTTACTTTTAGCAGTAGATTTGCTTAAGCTTACTACGTTTATTTTATTAAACATAAAATACCAAAATGCAATTGTGAAAATAAAAGCTATAAATAAATATATTATTTCTGTTTCTGATATGCTTAATATATCTCCTACCAGATAGCTAGAATATTTATTAAAGTTTCCACTTTGTGCTAAAATTGCGAGACCTATAGCTATTGCAATTGAAGAAAATACACTTATTATTGTATCTGCACCATATGTTGTTTTATTTTTTATAAAATTTAAAAATATAGCAAATAATACTGCAAATATAATCATTGAAATATTAATATTTGTCATTCCAAGTAACATTCCTACTGCAATTCCAGTTAGTGCAGAATGACCTAATGCGTCTGAAAAAAATGCCATTTTCTTATTTACTATCATTGTACCGATTATAGCAAATATAGGTGAAACTAGTAATATTGCTAAAAAAGCATTTTTCATAAATGCATATTTCATAAAATCAAAAGGTAAAATTACTTCTAATATATTATATATTATTTCCATTAAACTTCCCCAAATCTTTCTATAAATTCTTTACTTTTATATACATCATAAGCTGTACCTATTTTTAGTATTTCTTTATCTAATAATATTACTTTATCTGCATATTTTTTTACTAAATCTAAATCATGTGATACTAATACTATTGACATGTCATACTCTTTTTTCAATTTTGAAAGTATTTCATAAAAGTCTTTTGTTCCATTTCTATCTACTCCTGAAACAGGTTCATCTAATATAAGTAAATTAGGTACAGGCGTTGTTGCTATTGATAAAAGTACTCTTTGTAGTTCTCCTCCTGATAAATTTCCTACTCTTTTGTCAATTAACCTATCTGCACCAAATATTTTTAAACTTTCTTTTATCTTTTTATATATTTTCTTATCTTTTATAAGCCATACAGGTTTATTAGAAATATATGATGCAAACATATCATATACAGTTGTTGGCATGTCTCTTTCTATATTTAATTTTTGTGGAACATACCCTATTTTTATTTTTTTCTTTTTATTTTCTTTCATATCAAAAAATGATATATTTCCACTATGTTCTATTTCTCCTAAAATAGCTTTTAAAAGAGTAGTTTTTCCAGCACCATTTCTTCCTACTATCATTGTAAGTTCATTACAATGTAGTTCAAGATTAATATTTTTTATGATATATTCATTTTCTATTTTTACTGATAAATCTTCTATTTTTGTACAATGAAGTCCACAGTTTTCCATATTTCCCTCTTCCTTTTTTCTTACATATTTACTAATGTTTCTAAATTTTCTTTCATTGTATTTATATATGAATCAAGTGTATTATCTCCACTCATACAATCCTTTAGTCTATATATTTTAGCACCAGTTTCATTTGCAATAGTATTAGCATTTTGTTCATCATCATTTTGCTCTATTATTATTGCTTTTATATTTTTTTCGTTCATAGTATTTATTACATTTCTTATCGTTTCTGCTGATAATGAATTTTGTTCATGATCTGTTTGAATTAATATTTCATCTATTCCAGCAAATTTTAATAAATATGAGAATGATTCATTTAATGATAAAACTTGGGTTTCTTTTATATTTTTTAATTTTTCATTATATTCTTTTTTTAGTTCTTCTAATTTATTTATATATTTATTTTCATTTTCTTTGTATTTTTCTATATTTGTATTGTCTATTTTATCAAGTTCATTACTTATCTCTTTTACTTGCAAAATATAGTTATCTATACTTGTCCAAAAATGAGCATTTATGTTTTCTTCATCTTCATAGATATAATCTGTTATTTGCTTTCCCGATTCTATAACTTTTATTTCTGGATATGTTTCTATTATTTTTTGAGAAAAACTTTCCATTCCAAATCCATTTTCAACAAATATATCTGCTTCTTCAAATTTCTTTAAATCGCTAGTTGTTAGTGTATAATCATGTATGCATCCTGAAAATTCACTTGCCATATTACTTACTTCTACATTCTCTATCCCATTTGTTATATTTAAAGTCATTATATATATTGGATAAAATGATGTAACTATATGTAGTTTATTATCATTTATATTTTCGTCTTTATTTATGTTTTTATATATAATAAATATTATAATTATAAGTAGTATAATTGATCCTAATATTATACCTATTTTCTTTTTCATTATTTTCTATCCTTTCAATTTTGTAAATTCATTCATATATATTTTTTAAATACATATGAATAAACTTACATATGTTTATTATACAAATAAAGTTAGAACAATTAAAAGTTCTAACTTTATTAATTATTAATCTTGGCTGTATGGTAACATTGCAATGTGTCTACATCTATTAACTGCTGTAGTTATATCTCTTTGATGTTTTGCACATGCACCTGTTGTTCTTCTTGGAAGAATTTTTCCTCTTTCATTTATGAATTTTCTTAGTTGTTCTGGATTTTTATAATCTAAAACTAAGCTTTTATCACTACAAAGTGGACATGCTTTTTTTCTTATTTTTCTTACTTTGTAATCATCATCATAATCTTTATTCATTCTTCTATTTTTATTCTTCTTATTATCTGCCATGTTATTTTCCCCCCTTCTTAATTAAAATGGTAGGTCATCTCCTGAAGATACTTCAAAATCTGATGTATCACCACTATTAGTTGCTTGTGGTTCTGCTCCAAATGTATTGTCAAAACTTCCCTCTTGATAAGAATCTCTTTTGCTATCTGCAAAATATGTTTCTTCTGCTATAACCTCTGTAGCATATCTTTTTTGACCTTGATTATCTTCCCAACTTCTTGTTTGAATTCTACCTATTATTCCTACTTGTTGACCTTTTTTAAAATATTTACTACAAAATTCTCCTGTTTTTCCCCATGCTACTATATTTATAAAGTCTGCTGTTTGTGTATCTCCTTCTCTAGTAAATCTTCTATTAACAGCTAGTGAAAATGATGCAACTAGGGTATTGTTAGTTTGTGTATATCTAACTTCTGGATCTCTTGTTAATCTTCCCATTAATATTACTTTATTCATAATTTATCTTACCTTTCAGCCCCCTCTTTCTTTAGATTATTCCTCTACTTTTACTACTATAAATTTAATTACTTCATCTGTTATTCTGTAATTCCTTTCTAGTTCTGCAATTAAAGATGGTTCTGCTTCAAAGTAAAATACTAGATAAATTCCTTCTTTATTTTTCTTTACTTCATAAGCTAGTTTCTTTTTTCCTAAGTTGTCTACTTTTTCTACTTTACCATTTTTATTAATCAATTCTGTAAATTTATCTGAAAGAGCTTTTGTCTTTTCTTCATCTACAGATGGATTAATAATGATAACACTTTCGTATTTATTCATTATTCTTCACCTCCTTATGGATAAAAGCCTACTTTTTAGTAAGCAAGGATATTTATTTCCTTTTTAACATTATTATTTTACCATATCTTTACTATAATTGCAAGTGATTTTTCTTGTTATTTAATTATCTAAAAAATTACGCCAAAATTTACCATTACCATAAGTCCTTATTTGTCCATCATAACTTATTGTTACTGTTTCCATTATTTGATCCGACCTATCATCTAAATTCTCATATTCAGGATCCCCTGTTTTCTAGCTTATTTTATTATATCAATCCACATTTTAGCTTGCAATCTCTTTTTATTGCTTTTATTTTAATATTTTTATTTTTCACTCTTTTACTATTCTTTCCTTTACCTATTTATTTATTCTTAAAGCACAAAAAAGCTATGTGCTAATTTTTTATTATTAACACATAACTTTCATCTCTATATTTTTATATAGTATTTTATTTTATTAAATCTTACGATATATATATATATATATATACAGCCTCAAGGGTTTTAAGCATTTTTATCCTCTTTCTTTTGTTTTTTATTACATATATTCTTTTAATTTTTTACTTCTACTTGGATGTCTTAATTTTCTTAATGCTTTTGCTTCTATTTGTCTTATTCTTTCTCTTGTTACATTGAATTCCTTCCCAACTTCTTCTAGTGTTCTTGCTTTTCCATCATCTAATCCGAATCTTAGTCTTAAAACCTTTGCTTCTCTTGGAGTAAGAGTCTCCATTATTTCATCTAACTGTTCTCTAAGCATTGTATATGAAGCTGATTCTTGTGGTGATGGTGAATCTTCGTCTTGTATAAAGTCCCCTAAATGGCTATCATCTTCCTCACCAATAGGTGTTTCTAATGATACTGGGTCTTGTGCAATTTTTTGAATTTCTATTACTTTTTCTACAGGCACTTCCATTTCTTTTGCAATTTCTTCTGGAGTTGGTTCTTTACCATTTTGTTGTAAAAGATGTCTTGAAGTTCTAATTAATTTATTTATAGTTTCTACCATATGAACAGGAATTCTTATAGTTCTTGCTTGGTCTGCAATAGCTCTTGTAATAGCTTGTCTTATCCACCATGTTGCATAAGTACTAAATTTATATCCTTTTGTATAATCAAATTTTTCTACTGCTTTTATTAACCCCATATTTCCTTCTTGTATTAAATCTAAAAATAGCATACCTCTACCAACATATTTCTTTGCAATACTTACGACTAATCTTAAGTTTGATTCTGCTAATTTTTGTTTTGCTGCTTCATCACCTTCTAATATCTTTTTTGCAAGTTCTAATTCTTGATTATATGTTAGAAGTGGTATTTTTCCTATTTCTCTTAAATACATTCTTACAGGATCATCTATACTAATTCCATCGATATTGTCTATGTTTAATTCTTCTATAGGTATATCTTCTACTTCTTCTAAGTCCTCTGCATCTGGTTCTATATCTTCTATGTCGTCTTTTAATACATCTACACCTATATTTTCAAAAGCATTGAAAACCTGGTCTATTTGGTCTGGACTAGCATCACTTAACTGTGATGCTAATTCTCCATAAGTGATTTTTCCTTTTTTCTTTGCTTCATTTACTATTTTATCTATTTCAATATCATTATTTTCCTTCTCTTTTTCATCTTCTTTTTTCTTTTCTTTATGTGCTATTCTTGCATTATCTATCAAATTTATCGCATCTTTGACATTTTTTTTATCTTCTTTTTTATTCATAATTACCCCCTATTTAATTTTAGCTAAGTTTATTATGATAGAATTCAATTCTTTACTCAATTCTAAAGCTTGTTCTTTTGGTGTTGTTTTATCATTGATTTTTTCTATTATTTCATCTCTTCTTTTTATTAATTTATTCTTTTTATATATTTTTTCTATATCTTCTATACCTTTATTTATATCAGTAAGTTCAAAGTCATAAGCTAGTATTCCTGTAATGTAGTTTATTATTTCAGTATCTTCAAACCAATTTAATATGCTTTCTGTATTTTCTTCTTCTTTCATGTTATTATATAGCTTCTCTATTATTGTTTTATTTTTTTCTGATTTTATACAATCTAAATCTACAACATTTTTTATTCTTTCTAAACTTTCTTTTGGATAATTGATTATTAGATATATGAGCATCTGCTCTCTTCTTGATGTTGATTCATCTATTTTTTCTTCTTTTTTTGGCCTTATAATATCGGGTTTTGCTTCTAGTATTTTTGCATTTCCTTCATTTTTACTATATAATCTCTTATTTATTTCAGCATATATGGCTTCTTTGGATATTTTATATGTATCTGATATTTTATCTACATATACTTCTCTTTCCATGCTGTTATCTACTTCTGATAAAATTTTTGCAATTGCATTTAAAAATTTAATTTTATCACTTACATTTTCTAAGTTTAATTCTTTTTTTAAGTTTTTAACTTTATATTCTACAACTGATATAGCTTCATCCATGCATTTTCTAAATTTTTCTGGTCCGTATTTTATAATGAATTCGTCTGGATCTTTTGCTCCGCTTATTTGAAGTACTCTAATGTCACACCCCATATTTTGAAGTATATCCATTCCTCTTACTATAGCTGCTTGTCCTGCTCCATCTGCATCATATCCTAAAATTACTTGTTCTGTAGATTTTCTTAGCAATCTTCCTTGTGCATCTGTTAGTGCTGTTCCAAGGGAAGCAACTACATTTGTTATTCCTCTTTGAAATAGTGAGATTGCATCCATATATCCTTCTACTATTAAGAGCCTTTTCATTATTCCTGGATTATTTTTCTTTGCTACATTTAATCCAAATAAGTTTCTTCCTTTACTATATACTATATTTTCTGGAGAATTAATATATTTTGGCTTACTATCATCAAGTACTCTTCCTCCAAATGCTATAACTCTATTTCTTACATCTTGTATAGGAAACATTATTCTATTTCTATATCTATCAATATATAGTCCTTCTTTACTCTTATTTACTAAACCAGATGCTAAAATTTCTTCATCTTCAAATCCTTCTTTTCTTAGTGCCTTATATAGTTCGTCAAAATCGCCTGAAAATCCTATCATAAATGATTTTAAAGTGTTATTGTCTAGCTTTCTTTTTTTTATATATTCCTGTCCTGCTTTTGATTCTGGTTTATACAATCTTTTATGATAATATTCTGCTGCATATTGATTTACTGAATAAACTTTAGCTTTTAGTTTAGCTTTTTCTTCATCTTCGAAGCTACCTAAAGCAGGTAAATTTATCCCTGCTCTTTCTGCTAACATTTGTACACTTTCTATAAAGTTTATATTTTCAATTTTCATAAGAAAATGGAAAACATTTCCTCCTACACCACATCCAAAACAATGAAATATTTGTTTATCTGGTGAAACTGAAAATGATGGTGATTTTTCATTATGAAATGGACATAATCCAAAATAGTTCCTTCCACTTCTTTTTAAAGTTACATATTGTGATATAATATCTATTATATCATTCCTGCTTCTGATTTCTTCTAATAATTCATCACTATATTTCACTTTTCACAATCCTTCTTTTACTCATACTTATATTATTCGACATATAAAAAGTAAATCCTTCTTTATTAGTACAAACCTTTTCATTTTATGTAAATTATTGTAAATTAACATAACTAGTTTAAGTAAGCAATAAAAAAAGATACTCGTTGTACCTTTTTTATTTAAATTACTTTATGCATTAGCTGCTCCATCAAATGGTATGAATTTATTAACAGCATTTTGCTTTAAGTCAATTTTAGCTTCTGTAGGAACTCTATATTCCTTAAATGACATATCTATTTTGTTATCAATAAGTTTCTCTATTTCTTCTTTTGATGAATGTTCCGCTAATACAAGTTCACTAACAAGTATCTGCTTTGCATTTATTAGCATTTTCTTTTCACCTGTAGATAGACTTCCTTTTTCTTTTTGTTTAAAACTTAAATTTCTAACTACATCTGCTACTTCGTAAATATCTCCTGTTTTCATTTTGTCTAAGTTTTCTCTGTATCTTTTATTCCAGTTTGTAGACATTTCTGTCTCATCTTTTTCTAAGACTTCAAGTACACTATTAGCACTTTGTTTGTCTATTATACTTCTTACTCCCATTGTTTCAGCTTTTGCAGTTGGAACCATAACCATAACTTCTCCTGGCATTTTTATAACATAGTACTGTTGCTTTTCCCCTAAAATTTCTTTTTCCTCAATTGCATCTATTGTACCTGCACCATGCATTGGATATACTATTTTGTCACCTATATTAAACAATTAAAGTCACTCCTTTCCAACTTTTTTTGTTATGCAAAGGTAATCTTTTTCCCTTTTTAACTACATTATTATTATATCACAAATATAAACATAAGTAAAGGAAAATTTTTTGTTTTTTTTAACTTTTTTGGTCTTTTTTATGTCTCATTAATACTATGCAATTATTAATTTACTTATATTTAAATAAGTACGCATCTAAATCCATCAAAATAATTTCCAACTCCATTTGCTCTTGCAAAAGATATATTATTACTTATTTCATTTTTATCAAAGCACCCCCCTCTATCAAAAAATGGTCCCACTGAACTAACAAAAATCGATTGAGTATTATACCAACTTGTAAATCCACTTCCACTTACTGATGTTTCATTTATAGCATCTCCATATACCTTTTTATTTAATAAATAATTATTTTCTTGCTTTTCGGTATCATCTACTCCTTCATCACTAAACTGATATATTGTTGCTAATTTAGTAGAGCTGTTTTGTACAAATGAATTTCCTTTTCCATCCAAATTGGCATTTCCATTGTTAATATATCCTATAGTTCTTTCCCACAATCCTCCTGATAAATCATAAATTCCATACATGTTTCCTGTGCTTGATGGACTTGAATCTTCTCCTAAATATTCATTCCATTTCTTTCCTGTATTATTATATCCTGTTACAGAATATACACTTGCTAAATTATTTCCTTCTCCTTTTGTTTTATTACTATTTCCGCTATTTGCATTATATGTGTTTTTTACTACTTCTTTATTATATACACCATATTTACTTTGAGTTAAGTAAGTAACTGCTCCTCACTCACTATTTTTCATCATATGGCTATCTACACTTCCATTTAATCCATATATATTTCCACTTTCAGTTAACGCTCTACTTATACTATATGCATCTCCTATTGATATATAAGTCATTGCATAAGTCGATCCTTGAAATGTTGGATATTTTATCTTTGTTTCTGTTTCTCCATATATTCCATCTACCCAATTTCTAGCTGATAAACTGCTAGGACTTTCTAATCCCACTTCAGTTGCAGATGCATAAATTAAGTTTTGAGTATAATTTACACTGCTTGCTTTAACTTCTGCTGTATTTCCTCCACTTGCATATCCTGCTTCAAATTTAGATACCCATATTCCTTCTATCTCACTATCCCAGCCTCCATTTCTATATCCTATCAT
>CALXQA010000028.1 GCA_944390335.1 uncultured Clostridia bacterium | reverse complement strand
GAGCGCTCGGCTGTTAACCGATAGGTCGTTGGTTCAAGCCCAACACGAGGAGCCATTTAAAAACAAGAAATTGCTGTAAAGCTTAGAAATACTGGGCTACAGCAATTTTTTCATTCTTAGAAAAAGTGTCTCAAATGAGCAAAAATGGGAGTTTTTTGTAGTAGATTACCCAAAAATTACCCAAGAAAATGTTAAGATATAATTATATCAAGACAAATATATTTGTTATTGAATAAAAATAAACTATAAATAATAAAATAGTATTTTATAAATAAATAGATGGGAGAGAAAATGGAAATAATATATGGAACAACAAACAAAAATAAAGTAGAATCAATGAAAAAGATATTAAAAGAAAATAATATTGATGTAAAAATATATACATTGGAGGATATTGGATTTAATGAAAAAATAATAGAAAACGGAAAAACATTCGAAGAAAATTCTATGATAAAAGCAAAAGCAATAAAAAGATATTGTAGTGAAAATAATGTCAGTGATAAAATAATATTAACAGATGATGCTGGATTATGTATAGAAAAATTAAATGGAGAACCAGGAGTATATTCAGCAAGATATGCTGGAGAAAATGCAACTCAAGAAATAATAATAAAAAAGGTATTATATAAAATGGAAAAATACCAAAAAGAAGAAGAAAGAAAATGTACATTTGTATGTGTATTAACAGCTATTCTTGTAAATGGAGAAACAATTGTAGCAAGAGGAGAATGTAGAGGAACAGTTGCTAAAACTCCAGGAAAGTTAGGAGGATTAACATATATACCAATTTTCATTCCAGAAGGATTTAAAGAGCCACTTAGTGAATTAGATAAAGAAACATATGAATCAACACACAATCATAGGGATTTAGCAGTAAAAAAATTAATAAATGAATTAAAAAATAAAAATATCATATAATATAGATAAATAGAAAAATAAATAAGCTAAGCATAATAATAGCTTAGTTTATTTATTTAAAATGTAAATACCTAAATTTAAATAGCTAGCAAAAAGACTCCAGAATAGATAAGGGAGCTGTAAAATAGCAGAAATTTTATTCTTTTTATAAAATTGTATAATCATAATAATTATTAAAACATCTAATAATAAAATCCATAAGAAAGAAAAAAGTCGTAAATTAAATGTAAAAAACAATATAGGCCAAATAAGATTAACTAATAATTGTAAATAATATATATTTTGAACTTCAGATGTGTTTAAATCTTTTTTTACAAGTAATCCATAAGAAATACCCATAAGAATATATAATATAGACCAAACTATAGGAAATATAAAACCTGGTGGTGATAAAAAAGGTTTGCTTAAATCAGAATAATCCATAGAACTAGAAATAATAAATCCAACTAAAGCACCAAGAATTAGTGGAAAAAGTATGTATTTAAATTTAGAAAAAAATTTACCCATCATTTAATCCTCCTAAATATAGTTTATTCAAAATAGTAAATTTTATTATTATTTTACTAAAATTTATTTGTATAAAAATCTATTTAAAATAAAATAATAAAAATATATAGAAATAAAAATAAATGGGAGGAAATATGAATTCATTTTGGTTAGAAAATATTAATAAAATTGAAGGAAGTGGCATTTTAGAAAATGATACAAACGCAGATGTATGTATAATAGGAGCAGGAATATGTGGACTAACAACCGCATATTACCTATGTAAAGAAGGATATAGAGTAATAGTAATAGATAAGGAAAATATTGCAAATGGAGTAACCGGACATACCACAGCAAAAATAACATCACAGCATGGTTTAATATATAGTTATTTATCAAAAGAATATGGAATTAATTTTGCAAAAAAATATTATGAAGCAAATGAACAAGCTATAAAAAATATTGAAGAAATCATACAAAAAAATAGTATAGAATGCGATTTTGAAAAGAAAAATAGTTATATATATACAGAAAAAGAAGAGGAACTAGATAAAATAAAAGAAGAAATTGAAGCTTTAAAAAATATAAGTCATTTAGAAAACTTTAAAGCAGAAAATATAGATTTACCATTTAAAACATTAGGTGGAGTAGAATTTAAAAATCAAGCAGAGTTCAATCCACTAAAGTATATAAAAGGATTGGTAAAATATATTTTAAATAAAAAAGGAAGAATATATGAAAATACATTATGTATAGATGTAAAAAAAGAAAATGAAGAATTTACAATTTTTACAGAAACAAATAAAATATATGCTAAATGTGTAGTTATAGCAACACAATATCCATTTATTAAAATACCAGGATTATACTTTTTAAAGATGTATCAAGCATCATCATATGTTATAGGAGTACAAACAAATGAAAAATTACCAGAAGGAATGTATATAAACGTAGAAGAACCAAAATTATCATTTAGAACAGCAATAGATAAAGAAAAGAATAAAATATTATTAATAGGAGGAGCAGGGCATAAAACAGGCAAAAAAATAACATATGAAGAAACATATGGAATATTGGAAAAAAGAGCAAAGGAACTATATAAAGATGCAAAAATAAAATACAAATGGTCTACAAGAGACGCAATAACACTAGATAAGATACCATATATAGGCGAACTTTCTTCAATATATGAAAATATGTATGTAGCAACAGGATTTAATAAATGGGGAATGACAAGTTCAAATGTAGCAGCAAATATAATTGTAGAAAAAATAAAAGGTAATGGAAGCATATATGATGAAATATTTAAAGCACGAAGATTTAAACCTATAGAAAATAAAGGTGAAGTCAAAAATATGATAGTAGATAGTGTAAAAGGGATTATAGGAGATAGGATAAAAAGCGAGAAAATAGAAATAGATGAAATAAAAAATAATAGTGGAGGCATAGTAGATATAGATGGGGAAAAAGTAGGAATATATAAAAATGAGGAGGGGAAAATTTATAAAATAGATCCAGTATGTACACATTTAGGTTGTATATTAGAATGGAATGATGTAGATAAAACATGGGATTGTCCATGTCATGGTTCAAGATTCGATAAATATGGAAAAAATATATATGGACCAGCAATAAAAAATATAAAAGAAAAAATATAGAGGCTTATAGCCTCTATAAAATTAAATAGTAGCATGATGAATATGTCTTCTTTGATTTTCCTCTTCTGCAGGAAGCATATAATCAACAATAGCATAGACTAAAGCACCAAGTAAAGCAGAAATCCAAGAAATAGAATATCCAGTAACAATATATTGAACAATATATAAAGTAATCGCACAAAGAACAAACCCTATAATACCTTTAATAATTGGATGAGTAAATAGACTAGTAAAAGTACTAATTAGAAAATCAAAAACAGTTAAAATTAAAACAGCAGTGGCAATCACCCATATACTACTAACAGAAAAACCTGGTGTAAAAAAAGCAGTAATACTTAGAATAATAATAGCAGTAATAAGCCTTCCAAAAAATTGTGATAATTTATTTCTTTTCATATATAACCTCCTAAATAATTATTAATTTAATTATTTCCAAAATAAAAAATAAATATTCATAAAAAAAACGGAAATAATATAAAAAGAGGAGAAAATAAAAAATGTTAATAAATTTTGTAAGGTCAATACTTATTTATTTAATAGTATTAATAGTAATGAGATTAATGGGAAAAAGAGAAATTGGGCAACTTCAACCATTTGAATTAGTAATATCGATAATGATAGCAGACTTAGCATCAATTCCTATGACAAATACAGGAGTGCCAATATTTAATGGAATAATACCAATCTTAGGATTACTTGCTATGCATTTATTAATAACGGTATTAAATATGAAATCAGTAAATATAAGAAAAATAACATGTGGAAAACCCAAAATATTAGTATATAGAGGAAAAATAGATGAAGAAGCACTAAAAAAAGAAAGATTTACTGTAAGTGAATTACAAGAAAGATTAAGAGGAAAAGAAATATTTAATTTGGGAGATGTAGAATTTGCAATATTAGAAACAAATGGAGAAATATCGGTAATTCAAAAACCAAATAAAAGAAATACAATTCCAGAAGACTTTAATATAATGCCGGAATATGAAGGAATGCCTTACGATTTAATAGTGGACGGAAAAATAATGTATGAAAATTTAAAGAAAATAGGAAAAAATGAAAAATGGCTAGAAAATCAAATAAAAAAATTCAATACAAAATCACAAGATGTATTAATAGCAACAATAGATGGTAAAGGAAATTTCTTTTGCCAAGAAAAACAAAAAAGCAGAAAGTAGAAAACAGAAAATTAAATGAGAAAGTAAATAATAAAAGAAAATAAAAAAATAAATTTTAATTAGAATTAAGAAACAAAAAGGAGGGAATAAGGACTAAAATGAAAAAAGAAGCTATAATTACAATAGTAATTATTGTGGTGATTTTTTTAGCAGAATATACAACAAAGAATTATACAAAACAAGTATTTTCAAAAGTAGAAAATGAACTAAATTTGCTAAAAGAAGAAATTTTAGATGATAAAAATGCTAATAATAAAGAATATCTGATAAAACGAACAGAAAGTATAAAAGAAGATTGGGAAAAGGATAATGAATTATTATCATATTATTTAGAACATGATGAACTAGAAAAAGTAAATACACAAATAGTATTAATAAAGGGGTATTTAGAATCAGATTCACTGCAAGATTCAATACCAGATTTAGAAGAATGTATATTTATATTAAAACATATACAAGAAAAAGAAGCATTTAATTTAAAAAATATTTTTTAATAAACCAAAATTCAACCAAGGGGGACGGTCTTTTTTGGTTGAAGTAACTCTATTAAATATTCATAAATTAATAAAAATACAAGTAGTATAAAAAACACTTGTATTTTTATTATTTTTTTTTCAACCAAAAAAGACCGTCCCCCTTGGTTGAAATTATATTAAATTTAATTTTTTCATTTCTTTTTCTATAATAGATTTATTTTTATCAGATAATTCTACTAAAGGTAGTCTAGGCTTTCCAAAATCAAAGCCAATTAATTTTAATGCATATTTTACTGGTATTGGGTTTACTTCTGAAAATAGATTATTGATTAGGCTTAAGCTTTTTAGCTGCATATCTAAAGCTTTTATAGTATTTCCATTTAAATAATTTATGCACATTTCATGAGTAAATTTAGGCATAATATTTGATAATACTGAAATAACACCAATACCTCCTAATGATAGAATAGGGATTATTTGGTCATCATTTCCAGAATATATTTCTAAATTATCTTTACATAGTTCTTTTATTTTTGCAACCTGTGATATATTTCCGCTAGCTTCTTTTACTGCTACTATATTTTCTATTTTTGACAATTCTAGAAATGTCTCTGGAAGTATATTTACTCCTGTTCTGCTTGGTACATTATATACGATAATAGGAAGTGAAGTTGATTTTGCAATTTCTTTATAATGTTCAACTAGACCAGCCTGAGTTGTTTTATTGTAGTATGGTGTAACTATTAAAGCACCATCGGCTCCAATTTCTTCTGCATATTTAGTCATAGCTATTGCTTGCATTGTATTATTAGAACCTGTACCAGCTATAACAGGTATTCTTTTTCTTACAATATCTACCACGAATTTTATCGTATCTTTTTTTTCTTTTTCAGCCATTGTAGAAGATTCACCTGTTGTTCCACATACAATGAGTGCATCAACGCCATTTGATATTTGATCTTCAATCATTTTTTCAAATACTTCAAAATTGACTCCTGAATCATTAAATGGAGTTGCAAGGGCTGTACCACATCCTTTAAATATAATAGGTTTCATAATATAAAATCCTTTCTTTACAAATATTAAAATAAAATGTGAATATAAATTATTATATTTCATTGTTTAATTAATGCATATTTGTAAAATTAACTTTACTATATCATATTATATTGACTTTATCAATTAATTAGACTATAATTTAAATGAAAAATAAAAAAATAAAAATGAAACTAAAAATTAAGATTATGATTATGATTAAGATTAAAATAGAAATAAAAATAAAAAATACAATTGAAAAAATTAAATTATTATATTTTTTATAGAATAAATATAAGAATGTATGATAAATTATATGAATATAAGAAGGTCAAAACTAATGAAATATGTTGAATTAAGTAAAAAAGATAATAAGGAAATATACAATATATTAAAGTCAAATGAAGATGGGTTAAGTCAAACAGAAGCATATAATAGATTAAGAAAGAATGGCCCTAATATTGCAAATATTGAAAAAAAGAGAGGACCTATATATTTTTTATTAGATTCTTTTAAGGATAAGTTTATTTTTATATTACTTATACTTGCAGTTATAGATTTATTAAATAATGATATTATTGGTACTGCTATAATTTTAGGCTTAGGCGTTCTTAGTGCTTTAATTAGTTTTGCTCAAAATTATTCTACATATAAATTTAATGAAAGGCTTAAATCTAAATTAAAGAATAAAGCAACTGTGGTAAGAAGCGGAAAAGAAAATATTGTTATTAATTCTGAAAATATTGTTGTTGGAGATATTGTTATTCTTTCTGCAGGTTCTATAGTTCCTGCTGATATGATTCTTTTAGAGACTAAAGATTTATTTGTGAATCAGTCTATTTTTACTGGTGAAAGTGTTCCTATTGAAAAGAGAGCAGATATCAAGAATAGTGATGAAAAAGATTTATTTAATATACCTAATATTTGTTTAATGGGTTCAAATATTATTAGTGGCGATGCTAAAGGGATTGTTATTAGTACAGGTATAAATACTTATCTTGGAAATATGAATAAAGAGTTAAGTAAAAAAAGACAGCCAACTAATTATACAAAAGAGATGGATAGTATTACGAGACTTCTTATTCATGCAATGATAATTGTGTCAATTCTCGTTTTTGTTCTTTTTGGATTTATTAGAGGCAATTGGAGTGAAGCTTTTTTATTTGCTCTTTCTGTAGCTGTTGGTATAACGCCAAGTATGCTTCCTATGATAATAAATGTTAACTTAACTAAAGGTAGTAGAGTTCTTGAAAAGAAAAAGACTTTAGTTAAAAATATACAGTCTATTCAAAACCTAGGGACTATAGATATTTTATGCACTGATAAAACTGGTACTCTTACACAGGATAAGATTGTGCTTCAAAAATATATTGATGCTTATGGTAATGAAGATTTATCTATTTTAAATTATGCATATTTAAATAGTTATTATGGTACAGGTATAAAGAATATTGTTGATAGGGCTATTATTTCTTATGGAAAAGAGCATAATGTAGATATTTCTAATTATGAAAAGATTGATGAAATACCATTTGACTATGTTAGAAAAAGAATGAGCGTAGTTGTTAAAAAGGAAAATCATATTTTAATTACTAAGGGAGCTTTAGAAGAGGTTCTAAAAATCTGTACAAGGGTAAAGATTGACGATGAAGTAAAGAAAATAAATGATGATTATATTAATGCAATAGAGAATAATGCAAAAATGCTTGCAAATAAAGGAATGCAAGTTATTGCTGTTGCAGAAAAAAGAGAATATCCAGGTATAAATGTATTTAATGAAAATGATGAAAAGGATATGACTTTTATAGGTTTGGTTGGATTTTTAGATCCTCCAAAGAAAGATGTAAAATCTACTATACTTAATCTTAAAAAATATGGTATTACTACTAAAGTAATAACTGGAGATAATCAATATGCAACTCAAAATATTTGTAATTTAGTAGGAATAGAAGGCGATTTATTATTAGGTAATGAAATTGATAATATGTCTGATGAAGTTCTTTATAAAAAAGTAGAAACTACTACTATTTTTGCAAGAATGAATCCTATGCAAAAAGAAAGAATAATACAAGCTCTTAGAAATAATGGACATGTAGTGGGATATATGGGTGATGGTGTAAATGATGCTCAATCTTTACACAGTGCAGATGTAGGAATATGTGTAAATACAGGAGCAGACATTGCAAAAGAATCTAGTGATATAATTTTGTTAGAGAAAAGTTTAAAAGTTATATTTGATGGAGTTTTAGAAGGTAGAAAAGTTTATGCTAATATTCAAAAATATATGAAATTGGCTATTAGTTCAGACTTTGGAGATGTTTTTAGTATTTTAATTGCAAGTATATTTTTGCCATTTTTACCCCTACTTCCAATACAAATGCTAATACAAGACTTCTTATTTCAATTTTCACAAATAGCTATTCCATATGATAAAGTTGATGAAGAGTATATATTAAAACCTAAAAAATGGAATACTAAGAATTTAGGTAAGTTTATGTTAGTTATGGGAATAACTAGTTCAATAATTGATGTAATAGCATTTCTGATTTTCTGGTTTATACTTGGATATAATTCAGTTCAGTATGAAGCATATTTCCAAACAGCATGGTTTGTAGAATGCCTAATCTCAGAAACATTAATTATACATTTTATCCGTACAGAGAAAATACCTTTTATACAGTCTAAAGCAAGTAATATACTTATGATAATGTCCACATTTACAATTATAGGAACAATTATTGTACCTATAATTCTTAGAAATATATCAGAATTCCATTTTGTTATATTACCGGCAAAATTTTATTTAATTGTGTTAGCATTAGTATTTGCATATGCAGTTATAACACAGTTTGTAAAGAAATTATATATTAAGAAATATCATGAATGGATATAAAGTATAAAAATATTAAAGTTTATAATACTTTAAAGAATATAAATTTAGTTCATTAAAGATTATATGAAAGAATGTATATACTTAAAAATAATGTTTTTAATGGATAAATTTTTAAATCTAATTGATATTATAAATATTAATGTGATAAAATAAAAATATAATAGGAGGGAACTATGAAATTATTACAAAAGAGAAGTGTAAAAATAAATAACAAAGGAATTACTTTAATATCACTAGTTGTAACAATAATTATTTTATTAATTCTAGTAGGAGTGGCTTTAAAATTAACTTTGGGAGAAAATGGTATATTTAATAGAGCTCAAGATAGCACTGAACGATATGAAATAGCACAGATTTTAGAAAAAAATGGAATTGATAAAAGCAAATGTATATTATGATAACCAGGGAAAATTCAATAAAGATGATTTCTTTCAAGGACTAGTAGATGAAGGTATTGTAGGAAGTCTAGATGATATAAAAGATAATGGTAATGGAACATATACTATTGTTACAGAAGATGGATATATTTTTAATATAATTATAGATGAAAATGAAGAAAATATAGAGATAGAATATGTGGGTAAAGGTGAAGTTACAGGTATAAAAATTGTAGATATAAAAGTTATAAATAAAACAGAAAATAGTATAGAAATTGAAGTAGAAACTACAAATGGTGAAGGAGCTAAATACTCATATAGTTATAAAAAAACAGGAGATTCAGATTATACAAGTGTAGCTACTAATATAACTGATAATACCTATAAATTTAATAATTTACAAGCAAATGTCGAATATACTATTTTAGCACAAGCAGAAAAAGATGGAACTATAGTTACTAAGACAATAAATGTATCAACTAATAAATTACAAGAAGTTACTATTAGTTTTGGACAAACAAAGTGGGAAAATGGGAAAGCAAGTGTGACTGTAAGTGTTAAAGAACCTATAATGCAAGGTTATAGATTAGAATATAGAATTGGTGAAAATGGTAATTGGACAGAAATTTCAAGTGGTTCTGAAATTCCTAATCTTGAGTTAAATACTAATGTATATGCTAGAGTAACAGATGGAATAAATGAAACTGAGTATGCAACTACAAAAATTGAAGATACAGTTAATCCAACAATTACTTTGAAAAAAGGTACAATAACAACTAATAGTATAGAAATAATAGTAGAAGCATCAGATAATGAATCAGGTTTAGCAACAAGTGGTACTTATGAATATTTTTTAGATGGAATATCAAAAAAAGTACAAGAAAGTAATACTTATATGTTTGAGGGATTAGCACAAGGCAAAGAATATACAATAAAAGTATCTGTTACAGATAAAGCGGGAAATGATAATGAAGCAGAAATAAAAGTAAAAACAGATAAAGTTTTAGCAACAAAGGTAAGTGAACTTATAGAAGGTGATTTTGTAAAATATCAGGATGCAAAAGGAAATGAAAAAACATATGCCGTTCTATATGATAATAGTTCAGGATACGGAGTGCAAATAGTAATGATGGATACAATAGAAGATGTAACATTAGGAGTAGATAATAATTTAGATGCAACAAAAGCAGCATATGAAGGTGCAATTCAAACATTATATGATAAAGCAAATGGATATTTAAATACAACATATGCAACATCAGCAAGATGTATAGGAAGTATTCCAAATTCACCATTATCAGGTTCAGGAACAACAAGTGAGTATCAAGATTGGATAGGAGGAACAATAACCAATAAAGATACAAATTATGAAAAAGATACAGAACAAATGAAAAAATTAGGAATTATAGACATAGATAAAAATTATTGGTTATCATCAAGGTCTATATATTATGATACAAAAAGATTAAACATTGGAATGAATATAGTAGATACTACTGGATGGGTTAATGAGGCAGGTTCTTCAACAGGAACAATGTTTTCAATAGAAAGCTATGATGGAACAATGTATTCAAATACCATGGCAGCTACTAATGGATTAAGACCAGTATTTACATTAATATCAGATAAAGCAATAGTGCGGAGGAACAGGTGAAAAAGATAATCCATATATATTAGGATAAGTAATATAAAATATTAATATGATGTGAAAAATATATATTCACATCATACTTTTTCTACTAATTAGTCAAATTATAAAAATGTATTGAAATATGGGTACTTATTTGTTAGAATTTATTTGCCAAAAAGAATAAATAAAAGGAGGATTTATGGGACTTAAAGTTCAAAATGTAAGCAAAACATTTGGTAAAAAATTAGCAGTAGATAATATTTCATTTGAAATAGATAAACCAGGAGTATTTGGGCTTCTTGGTACAAATGGTGCAGGAAAGTCTACCACTATTAGAATGATATTAGGAATATTAAAAAAAGATGAAGGAAGCATTAGTTGGAATGGAAAAGAAGTTGAAAGAAAATATGTTAATTTTGGATATTTACCAGAAGAAAGGGGAATATATCCAAAAATAAAAATATGTGACCAACTTATTTATTTAGCTAAATTAAAAGGAATGAAGGAAAAAGAAGCAAAAGAGTCAATGGATTATTGGTTGAAAAAATTAGAAGTTGAAGAATATAAATACATGATAGCAGAAAAACTTTCTAAAGGTAATCAACAAAAGATACAGTTTATAACATCTGTAATTCACAATCCAGAACTTTTAGTAATAGATGAACCTTTTAGTGGTTTAGATCCAGTAAATACAGAACTTCTTAAAAATGCAATAATAGAACTTGTATCTAAAGGTACATATATAATAATGTCAAGCCATCAGATGGCATCTATAGAAGAATTTTGCCAGGATATTTTAATATTAAATAGAGGAAAAACTGTTTTAAAAGGAAATTTAAAATCAATAAAAGAAGGATATAAAGCAAATAGAGTAGAGTTAATAACTAAAAAAGACGTAAGTAATTATATAAATAAAAATGGACTAAAAATATTAAAGCAAATGGATAACCAATATGAAATAGAAATAAGAGAAGAAAAAGAGGCTCAAAAATTGCTAAAAGATTTAATTGAAAATAATGTAGAAATTGAAAAAATAGAAGTAAAAAAACCAAGCCTAAATGATATATTTATAGAAAAGGTAGGTGATAAATAATGAAAAGTTTATTTACTGTAATATCATTTACAATAAAAGATATGGTAAAGAGAAAATCTTTTATAATATCAAATATAATTATTCTTCTAATCATTGTTATAGGTTTTAATGTACCAAGATTTTTAAATAGTAATGAAAGTATTTCTATGCAAAAAATAACTATTTTAGATAATGAAAATGTATTAGGAGAAACATTGAACTCTTTAAAAGAAAACTTTAAAGAAGTTGGATATGATGTAGAAATAGATATAAAAACTACAAAAGATGAGATAAAAGAAAAGGTTGAAAAAGAAGAAATTGAATCAGCATTAGTAATTACTGAAAATGAAAATGGAATTCATTATGAATATATAATAAATGGAATGGGATTAAATACTACAGCTCCTACAGAGATTATAAATACAATATCACTTGCATATCAGAATCAAAAATTAAGCCAGTGGGGAATTTCACCAGATAAACTTCAAATGATATCAAATACAGATAATATTGAAATTACAGCAACATCATCAGATGAAACATCTGGAAATATATTTATAATGATGATACTTTCTGTAGTATTATTTTATGCAATATATTTTTATGCATATCAAGTATCAACAGCAATTACAGTAGAAAAAACTTCAAGAATAATAGAAACTTTAGTAACATCAACTAGTCCAAGAATTATAGTATTAGGAAAGACTATAGGTATAGGAATTGTAGGAATATGCCAGACACTTGTAACAATAGCTGTAGCAATTATTTGTGCTAAAGTATTTTTACCATCAGATACAATTAATCTAATACTTGAAATGACAAACTTAAGTCCAGTAGTAATAGTAGTAATTGCTATATACTATTTATTAGGTTATTCACTATATGCAATGCTGTATGCACTAACAGGCTCTACAGTATCAAAACCAGAAGAAGTACAATCTGTAAATGGACCAATAGCAATACTTGCAGTAATAGGATTTTATTTATCATACTTTACTATGATGAATCCAACAAGTAGCTTAAATGAAATAGCAGCATTAGTTCCAATATCATCACCATTTTGTATGCCTTTTAGAGTAATGATGGGACTATCAAGCATTAATGAAATAATTTTGTCAGTACTAATACTTATTATAACAATATTATTAGTAGCTCATATATCAATAAAAATATATTCATCTGCAATTTTAAATTATGGAGAAAAGATAAGCTTAAAGAAAATGTTTAAAATGTATAAAAGTAAAGATTAATATAAATAATAAAAATTGAAAGGAGAATAAAAATGAAATATTTTTTTACATCTGAAAGTGTAACAGAAGGACATCCTGATAAGCTATGTGACTATATCTCAGATAGCATTTTAGATGAGTGTTTAAAACAAGATAGTAATTCAAGAGTAGCAGCAGAAGTTTTAGCAAGCAAAGGTGAAGTTTATGTTACAGGAGAGATTACAAGTAAGGCAAATATTGATATAGATAATATTGTAAGAAAGTGTATTAAAAATGTAGGATATGGTGATGAAAAAATTGATATTGACTATAAAACATGTAAAGTAAATGTAAATATATCAAAACAATCGTCAGATATTGCTTTAGGAGTAGATAAAGATGGAGCAGGTGACCAAGGTATTATGTTTGGATATGCATGTGATGAAACAGAAGAATATATGCCTATGCCAATAATCTTGGCACATAAACTTTCAAAAAGATTAACATATGTTAGAAAAGAAAACATAATAACAAATTTAAGACCAGATGGTAAAGTGCAGGTAACTGTAGAATATGATGATAATAAAATAAAAAGAATTGATGCAATTGTAGTATCAAGCCAGCATGATGAATGTAAAAATGTAGATGTATTAAGAGATGAAATAAAAAAAGAAGTTATAGAAAAAACAATACCAAAATATTTATTAGATGAAAAAACAAACTATTATATAAACCCTACTGGAAAATTTATTATAGGAGGACCACTAGGAGATGCAGGGCTTACTGGTAGAAAAATAATAGTAGATACTTATGGCGGAATGGCAAGACACGGAGGAGGAGCCTTTTCAGGAAAAGATCCTAGTAAAGTTGATAGAAGTGCTGCATATATGGCAAGATTTTTAGCTAAAAATATAGTTGCAAATGGGTATGCTAAAAAATGCGAACTTCAGCTATCTTATGCTATAGGAATAAAAGAGCCAATTTCAGTATTTATAGATACATTTGGAACAGAAACAATACCTAAAGAAAAAATATTAGAAAAAATAAAACATTTTAACTTAACACCAAAAGGAATAATAGATTATTTAGAATTATGTAGACCTATTTATACACAAACTACTAATTATGGACACTTTGGAAAAGAAAATATGACTTGGGAAAAAATAATAAAATTATAAATATAAGGTATAATAATTAATATAGATATAAGAATAATAATCTATATAAAAAAATAATAAAATAGAAATAAAGAAGGAAATAATAATATGATAGCTTTGGTAACAGGAGCATCTTCTGGAATAGGAAGAGATATTGCAAGAGAACTTGCAAAAAGAAAATACAATTTAATAATAGTTGCTAGAAATGAAGAGTCTTTAAAAGAACTAAAAAAAGAGTTAGAAGATATATACAGTGTAGAAGTTGATATAAGAGTATTAGACTTAATAGATAGAGAAGGATGTAAAAAATTATATAATGATGTAAAAGGAAAGTATGGAACATTAGATGTATTAGTAAATGATGCTGGATTTGGGACCTGCGGAGATTTTACAAAAACAAGTTTAGAAAAAGAACTTGGAATAATAGATACAAATATTGTAGCACTTCACATATTAACAAAACTTTGCTTAATAGATATGGAAAAAGAAAATAAAGGATATATAATGAATGTAGCCTCAATTGCAGGATTTATGCCCGGACCTCTAATGACAACATATTATGCAAGTAAATCATATGTAGTAAGATTAACACAAAGTATTATAGGTGAATTAAAAAGAAAAAAATCAAAAGTAAAAGTAAGCGTACTTTGTCCTGGACCTGTAAAAACAAACTTTCAGAAAGTAGCAGATGTAAAGTTTAATATTGTAGAAGCTAAAAGTGCAGATGTAGCAAGAATTGGAATAAGGAAAATGCTTAAAGGTAAAAAAGTAATATTTACACAATTTCATATAAAGTTAACTAGGATATTTTCAAAAATATTACCAGATAGTTTTATGGGATTTTGTTGCTATTTTATACAGAAAAGAAAAATACAGTAACCGTAATAAATAAACTATATAACATAAATTATTTGATAAAAGAATAAAAAAGAATTTTAAAAATCTTTAAAGAAAAAATCTATAGGTGTATCGAGTATAATTGAAAGAGCAATAAGTTCAAAATCTTTGACCTCTCTTTTATTATCCTCGATATTTTTTAAATCATTTTTAGAAAGAAAAACATTAAAAGTTTTTAGACTATTGCTAATATCATAATAAGACAATTTTTTACTTTTTCTTATTTTTTTTAAATGTTTACTGATAATATTAAAATTTTTATTTATCATAAAACCTCCTTATTATTTAAATGTCATACATTAAAATTATATGAATGCTGAATGCTCCAAAGTATCTCTTAAAATAATATTAGCTTTTTTATTAAAATCATCTAATTTTAAATAAGCATCTTTAAAAGATAGATTGGACATATCAAGTTTACTTAAATCTAACAATAATGAATATATATTTGCATTATATATACTTTTAGTATTTGATAATAAATTATTATTGCTATTTATATTATTATTATTTATATTATTCTTTCTATTATAATTTCTCTTATTATTTATTGATATATTTTCTAAATCTATAATCTTTATATCCAGTTTATTTTTTACTAATATAGGAAGGTACTTTTCTAATGAATTAATGTGAAAAGAACATTTTACAACCTCCTGATTTAAGTTACTTAGTTTTAGATTTAAGATAGAAGATACTATTCTTGCATCATTTTCAAGTAATATATAAAATATACCAGATTTAAATAATAATATAGTAGAACTATCTAATTTTTTTATTGATAAATAAGCAGGATAAAGCTTGCTCATATTATTTCCTCCTTGGTAAAATTTAACATAAGACTATTATACAATATATATATAATTAATACAATAGTTTTGTCAAAAATTGTCAAAAAATGACTAAAAAATTTTTCAACCAACGGGGACGGTCTTTTTTGGTTGAAACATACTTTGTAATGAAGTAATAAGAAGGGATACAGAAGAGGAAAGATGAAAATAGAAATAAGAAACTAAATGTGAAAAATAAGTCAACAATAATAACTATTGTATGATTAGTAATTACAATATTAGATATTATGGAGTAGATATTGAATTTAGGATAATTTTATATCTATAGAGATGAAAATATAAGTAATAAAAAGATAAAAATAATAAGATGCTAATACAAATATGTAAATAAACAGTGATTTAATTATTGACTTTTTATTTTAGTTATATATAATTATAAATAATAAATAAATTAAGAAAAGAGAGATAAAAATGCTTAAAACCGTTGGGGCTGTATATATATATATATATATATCGTAAGATTTAATAAAGAAAAAAAGGAAAACGTAGATGAAGAAAATAAAGCTATGTATTTTAGGCGAACCTAAAATATATAGTTTTTTGATTTTTAAAGTATAAGAAAAGTATTAAGAGAGAAAATATACTAAAAGTATATAGATAAAATGTTGCATTAATAAATGAATATTGATATAATCAAAAATAATTGCAAAAGAATAAAAGATGGAGGCAAAAATAGATATGAAAAAAATTAAAAAAAGCATAAAAGGAATAACATTAGTAGCTTTAGTTGTTACAGTCATTGTTCTATTAATATTAGCGGGGGTAGCAATTAGTTTAAGCATAGGAGAAAATGGAATATTTACAAGAGCACAATCAGCTGTAGAACAATATAAAGCCTCTCAGATATTAGAGCAAATGGAAATAATAAAATCACAAATAGCAATTGAAGATAATGGAAAGCAATATATAGATAAATTTTGGGATGAAATAATTAAAGAAGGAATAATAACAAGTAAAGCTGATGTGATTAATAATGAGGATGGAAGTTATACAATTATTACTAATGATGGATATATATTTGATATAACGCAAAAAGAAGAAGGAGGAAA
>CALXQA010000027.1 GCA_944390335.1 uncultured Clostridia bacterium | reverse complement strand
AATAAATTAAAGAAGTATATAAAAGGAGCAAAAATGGCACAGATAATTGATGGAAAAAGTTTAGCTAAAAAAATAAGAGAAAACTTAAAAAAAGAAGCAGAAGAATTGAAAAAAATGGGAATAATACCACATTTAGCAGTTATAATGGTAGGAAATAATGATGCATCTAAAGTATATGTAAGAAATAAAAGTAGAGCATGTGAAGAAGTTGGAATAGAATTTAAAGAATATTTTTTAGAAGAAAGTATAAAACAAGAAGAATTAATAGAATTAATAGATAAGCTAAATAAAGACAAAAAAATCAATGGAATACTATTACAAAGCCCAATACCAAAACCATTAGATATACAAAAAGCATTTAATAAAATAGACAATATAAAAGATGTAGATGGATTTAATCCATATAATGTAGGAAGCCTTTGTATAGGCCAAGATGGATTTATACCATGTACACCACTTGGAATAATGAAAATGTTTGAAGAATATAAAATAGAAATTGAGGGTAAGAAAGTAGCAATAATAGGTAGAAGCAATATAGTAGGAAAGCCAATGGCACAATGTATGTTATCAAAAAATGCAACAGTTACAATATGTCATTCTAGAACAAAAGAACTAAGAAAAGAACTAAAAGATGCAGACATTATAATATCAGCAGTAGGCACTAGGAATATAGTAAAAGAGGATATGGTAAAAGATGGAGTAGTTGTAATAGATGTAGGTATGAATAGAGATGATAAAGGAAAACTATGTGGAGATGTAGACTTTGAAAAAGTATCAAAAAAAGCATCATATATAACTCCAGTACCAGGTGGAGTAGGACCTATGACAATAGCAATGCTATTACATAATGTTATAAAAGCAACTAAAATGCAAAATATGATAGGAAACAACTAAAATTGGAGAATAAAAAGAAATGGTAGCAGAAATAATAATAGATTCAAAAGTAAAAACATTAAATAGAATATTTGATTATGAAATTCCAAGTGATTTAGAAATAAATATTGGAAGTAGAGTTTTTGTACCATTTGGAAATAAAAAGACTCCAGAAGAAGGTATAGTAATTGGAATAAAAGAAAAATCAGAATATAAAGTAAAAAAAATTGTATCAGTAGAAGAAGAAAAAATAGATAAAACATATATAGAGTTAGCAAAATGGATGTCAAAAAGATATATATGTAATTTAGCAGATTCATTAAGATTAATGCTTCCACCAGGGACAACTAAAAAAGATGTTAGTAAAAGAGTAAAAACAAAAACAATAAATTTAATAACACTTTCAAAAGATGAAGAAGAAATTTTAGATGACATAGAAAGTAAAAAAATAAAATCAGAAAAGCAAAAAGATGTCTTAGAATTCATAATAAACAATGGAACATCTTCTATAGATGATATAGAACTTTTTACAGATGCAAGTAAAGCAGTAGTTTCTACTTTAATAAAAAATGGATATTTAGAATATCAAGAAAAAACTGTTGAAAGAAATCCATTTATTCATAAAGTAGATAAAAAAACATCTGATTTAAAACTAACAGATGAACAAAAAGAAACTTTAGAAAGTATAAAAGAAAGTGGAAAATATTTAATATATGGAATTACAGGCTCAGGCAAAACAGAAATATATATGCAACTTATAGAAAGAATGCTTAAAGAAAATAAAAGTAGTATAATGCTAGTTCCAGAAATTTCATTAACACCTCAGACTGTAGATAGATTTTTAGAAAGGTTCGGAGAAGAAAAAATTGCAGTACTTCATAGTAAACTTTCAATAGGGGAAAGATATGATCAGTGGAACAAAATAAAAGAAAATAAAGCAAAGATAATAATAGGAGCGAGGTCAGCAATATTTGCACCAGCTAAAGATTTAGGTTTAATTATAATAGATGAAGAACATGATGAATCATATCAATCAGAAATGTCACCAAGATATGATGCAAAAGAAGTAGCAGAGTTTTTAGCAAATAAACTAAATATAAGCTTAGTATTAGGAAGTGCAACACCTGATTTAAAGTCTTACTATAATTCACTAAATGGAAATATAAAACTTTTAAAACTTACTAAAAGAGCAAATAATAGTACTCTTCCAAAAGTTTATATAGTAGATTTAAGACAAGAACTTGCAAATGGTAATAAATCAATGCTAAGTAAAAAACTTCAAGAGGAAATAACAAAGAATTTAGAAACAAATAAACAAACTATATTATTTTTAAATAGAAGAGGATTTTCTACTTTTGTAATGTGCAGAGATTGTGGATATACAGTTAAATGTAAAAGATGTAATATTACAATGACATATCATAAAAATGAAAATAAATTAAAATGTCATTATTGTGGTTTTGAACAAAAAGTAGTTACAGAATGCCCAGAATGTCATAGTAAAAATATAAAATATTTTGGAGCAGGAACGCAAAAACTAGAAGATGAGGTGCATAATCTTTTTAAAGACGCTACAACTATTAGAATGGATGTAGATACAGTATCTAAAAAAAATTCACATGAAGAAATATTAAATAAGTTTAGAAATGAAAATATAGATATATTAATAGGAACACAAATGGTAGTAAAAGGTCACCATTTTCCTAATGTAACATTAGTAGGAGTTATATCAGCAGATATGAACCTAAATTTAGGAGACTATAATGCAAATGAAAAAACATTTCAAACATTAACACAAGTTGCAGGTAGAGCTGGAAGAGGAGAATATGAAGGAAGAGTTATAATACAAACATATAATCCAGATAACTATGCAATAGAATATTCAAAAATACAAGATTATGATAAATTCTATAATGCAGAAATAGAATTAAGAAAACAATTGAAATATCCACCATTTTGCGATATAATATTAATAGATATGTCTGCAAAAAATATGAATGAATTAGAATTAGTTGCTAAAAAATTGCATACATATCTAAAAAATAGAGTAATAAATGAAAAATTTGGACTTTTACTATATAGCCCAGTACCTTCACCTATAGATAGAATAAAAGATAGATATAGATGGAGAATGATTATAAAATGTAAATATGATGAAAGAGTAAATAATTTATTAACAGATAGTTTAGAAGAATTTTTAAAAATGAAAACTAAAACAGCAAGGGTAAATATAGAAATAAATCCAAATAATATGTTATAGAAAGGATATAATAAATGGCTATTAGACAAATAAGAAAAGATGGGGATGAAATTTTAAGAAAGAAATCAAAAGTAGTAGATGTTGTAGATGACAAAATTAGAGAAATACTAAATGATATGGAAGAAACTATGCATGCAGCAAATGGTGTTGGAATATCTGCTGTGCAAGTAGGTATTCTTAAAAGATTAGTTGTAATAGATATATATGATGGAAATAAACCATTAAAATTAGTTAATCCAGTAATTATAAAGCAAAAAGGAAAACAAGAAGTAGAAGAAGGGTGCTTAAGTTTTCCTAATCAATTTGCAAAAGTAATAAGACCAATGGAAATAACAATAAAAGCATTAGATGAATTCGGAAAAGAAATAACTATAAAAGGAAAAGAATTATTAGCACAGGCATTAGCACATGAAATAGATCATCTAGATGGTAAATTATTTGTAGATATAATGCTTCCAGGTACAATGGAATATTTAGAACCAAATAATAATGAAAATGAAAAGAGAAAAGAATAAAAAATAAAATATTATACGAGGAGGGATATCATTATGAAAATAGTTTTTATGGGAACACCAGATTTTGCAAAAGAATCTTTAGAAGCTATATACAATGCAGGATATGATATATTAGCAGTTGTAACTAACCCAGATAAGCCAAAAGGAAGAGGACTTAAAATGATATCCTCACCTGTTAAAGAATATGCTGTAGAAAAGAAACTAAAAATATATCAGCCACTAAAAATAAGAAATAATACAGAATTTATTGAAGAGTTAAAACAATTAAAACCAGATGTATTATGTGTTGTAGCATATGGAAAAATATTACCAAAAGAAGTCTTGAATATTCCAAAATATGGTGCAATAAATGTACATGGTTCACTTTTGCCAAAATATAGAGGAGCAGCACCAATACAATGGGCTGTATTAAACGGAGATAAAACAACAGGAATAACAACAATGTTTATGGACGAAGGAATGGATACAGGTGATATGATTCTTAAAGAAGAAGTAGAAATAGGAGAAAATGAAACAACTGGAGAACTTTGGGAAAGATTATCTAAATTAGGTGCGAAACTTTTAGTTAGTACTTTAGAAAAAATAGATAAAATTGATAAAAAAGAAAATAAAACATTAGAAGAAATAAAAAAAGAAGTAAATGCTAAAAAACAGAGTGATGATTATACTTTAGCACCAATGCTAAATAAGGAAATATCAAAAATTGATTTTAGTAAAAGCTCAAATGAAATAAAAAATCTAGTAAGAGGATTAAATCCAATAATGGGAGCATATACTAGATTAGGTAATAAGAAAATAAAATTTTGGAAAGTAGAAGCTATAAGTAATGAACAATTAGAAAAAAGTTTCCCAGAATTAAAGGAATATGAGTATAGACTAAAAAATATAGAACCAGGAACAATATTATTTGCAGATAAGAAAAAAGGACTTTATATAAAAACAAAAGATGGAGCAATAGAAGTATTAGAAATTCAAGGTGAGAATTCTAAAAAAATGGATATAAAAAGCTTTTTAAATGGTAATAACATACATGCAGGAGAAATTTTTGAATAATCTAAAAAGTCTATTGTAAAATAATAATTATTAATATAAAATAATAAAAAAGGGGAGGAATTTTATGATTAATGCATATGGAGCAAGAAAAGAGGCAAGAGAATCTTTAAATGGTAAATGGAAAACAGCTATTTTAATAGCATTGATATATTCTCTAATACTATTTGGTATTGGATTTATATCATCACTTTTAGGAGGATTTGGTTTTATAATCACTATTGCTAATATAGTCATAGCACCTCCACTTACATATGGTATAACATATGTATATTATCACATGAAAAATGGAGAAAGTGTGCAATATACTGATTTTCTAACAGTAGGGTTTAAAAACTTTGGACGTAGCTGGAAAATAGCTTGGGCAATATTTTGTAAATGCTGGTATTTTATTGTAATACCTATAGCTTTAATAATAATACTTTCAGTATCAGCAATTTCTATGGGACTCTTAACATTTAATTCTGTTACAAGTATAATGTCACAAAAGTATGGCATTTCAAGTTATTATGATGACTATGATTATTATGATTACTACGATTACTATGATAGTGATTATTATGATGATAGAGAATCTAGTATACAAAATGGGGGATTAACAATTTCAGATGAAGATGTAAAAAATCTTAGTTCAGTAGTAGCATCTTCACTAATAATACTATTGGTAGTGGGAATAGTTCTTATTGTATATATAGTATTTTGTATATTTGCAATTAGAAAATTTTTACTATATGCATTATCTTTTTATATAGCAGTTGGAAATGAAAATATAATTCCAAAAGATGCCGTACAAGAAAGTGAAAATTTAATGAAAGGAAATAGAGGTAGACTATTCAGCTTAATACTTTCTTTCATAGGATGGGCTTTTCTTATAGGGATAGTAGATGGTATATTAGTATTAACGCCATTTGTAGGAGCAATATTGTCTACAGCAGCATCAGTTATAGGTACAGCAGTGTTAATGCCATATGTTAGATTTGCAATATTAGCATTTTACAGAGATTTAAAAATGAGTCAATTAAATAATAATCAATATGCATATGCAAATAATATGAATATGGGACAAATGAACTATAATGGTCAAAATATAAATAACAATAATAATGGGTATCAAGTAAATAATAATCCTAATATGTATAATCAAAATACAAATAATATGGGAAATATATCTTATCAAACAAATAACATGAATAACCAAAATAATAATAGTCAAATAAGTAATCCAGTTCAAAATGTTAATATACCAAATATAAATGAAAATAAAGTTGATAATAATATTCAAAATATAGATAATAATGAAAATCAAATGCCAAAGAAATATTGTAAAAAATGCGGAAAAGAAAATATAAAAGATGCAATGTTTTGTACTAACTGTGGTGAAAAATTAGATTAAAGTAAAAAAGAAGAAGGAGAATAAAATTCACCTTCTTTTTTCTATAAATAAGCATTTAGCTTATCAATATTTTCTCTTTGAAATTTATTAAAATCCTTAATAAGTTCAGTAGTACTTTTTTGAATATCAAGATTACAATTTAATATTTTTTGACATTCAATAACCCCCATTAGAGTACCTTGAATCATAATTTCAGCAATATGTGAATTACTTCTATCTTTTAAAGTATTAAACTGCACACCAGCAAAACTCATCATCTTATCTTTAAGAGGAGTAGATTCTGGTATTTCACCATATTTTTCAAAATGCTGGTTAATTTTACTTTGAGTACTACCATATTGAGAATAAATAGCAACTAATTCTTTTCTCATATCTTTATCACTAACTTTAGGAGCTAGATATGAAATAGAATCCATACCCATTTTAGCTATTTTACTTATTTCATTTAATACCGCAAGATCAAGCTGGAAAGAGTTAGAGTCATTAGTTGTGTAACAAGACTCATCAACTGATTCAGTATTGGTATGTTCATTAGTAGATTTAGGTTTTGAATTAGTATTAGTAGAGTTAACTTTATAGCCCTGTTCCTGAAGTGATTGTGCATCCATATTGCTATCTTTATTTTCATTTTTGAGACTTTTATCTTTATCCATAATAACCTCCAATTAAAAAAATCTAATAATATTTTGTCCAAAATTTATAAAAATATTTAGTAAATTTTTTATAAATTTTATAAAATATCGATAAAAAAGAAATCAAAATAATTGTGATAAAACAAAAATTGAAGTATAATTACAATAATTAACTTCTTTTTTTAAATAAAAAGTTGAAATAAATAAAAAACTAATATATATTAAAAATGCGGAGGAAAAAATATGGCAGATAGAAATTGGACAAAAGAACAAAAACAAGCTATAAACTTAGTAGGTAGAAATATATTAGTATCAGCTGCAGCAGGAAGCGGAAAAACAGCTGTATTAGTTGAGAGAATAATAAATAAAATAATTAATGAAGGAATAGATATAGATAAAATCTTAGTAGTTACATTTACAAACGCTGCTGCAAGTGAAATGAGACAAAGGCTAATGGATGAAATATATAAATGTATAGAAAAAGATTCAGAAAATAAAAATCTAAGACGACAACTTTTATTATTAAATAAAGCAAATATTTGTACAATACATTCATTTTGTTTAAATGTAATTAGAAACAATTTTTTTGAAATAGGTATATCAAGTAACTTTAGAGTAGCAGATGAAACAGAAATAGAGATAATGAAACAAGAAATAATAGAAGATATATTTGAAGAAGAGTATGAAAATAAAGATAAATTCTTTTATGCTTTATTAGATAAGTATACTTCATATAGAGATGATAAAAACTTAAAAGATTTAGTTATAAAAATATATGATTTTATTCAAAGTAATCCGTTTCCAGAAAAATGGCTAAATGAAGCTGTAGAAGAATATAATATTAAAGAAGAAGATTTTGCAAAAACAAAATGGGGAACAATTATACTAAAAAAAGCTATAGAAATAAAAGAAAATACAGTATTGGGTTTAAAAAAAATAGTAAATGAAGTAAGTATGTACCCTAATTTATTAGAATTTTTAGAAACTTTAAAAAATGATTTAAATGATATAGAAATCATGGACTTTGAAAATTGGAATAATGCATATGAAAGTGTTAATAAAAAAGTGTGGGATACATGGCCAAGAAAAAGTAAAATTTCAGAAGAAGAAAAAGAAATAAAATTAAGAGCTAAAAGTATTAGAGATGACAGTAAAGCAAATATAACAGAAATACAAAAAATGATAAAATGTTCATCAGAAGAAGCAATAAATGATATAAAAGCAATGTATGATACATTAAAGGGATTACAAAAATTAGTATTACAATTTAATGAAGAATATACTAAAAGAAAAAATACTAAGAATATAGTAGACTTTAATGATATAGAACATTTAGCATTAAAAATACTTGTAGATGAAAATGGAAATCCTACAGAAATTGCAAAAAAATATAATTTTAATGAAATAGAAGTAGATGAATATCAAGATAGTAATTCAGTACAAGAATATATACTAACTAGTGTATCTAATGGAAAAAATATATTTATGGTAGGAGATGTAAAGCAAAGCATATACAAGTTTAGGCAAGCAAACCCAAAACTATTTATGAAAAAATATGAAGAATATGTACTTCCAAAAGAAACATTAGAGGACAACACAAAGATTTTGTTATATAAAAATTTTAGAAGCAGAAAAAATATTTTAGACTTAACTAACTTAGTATTTACTAATATAATGAGTAAAACATTAGGAGAAATTGAATACTCAAGTAAAGAAGCTTTAAATTTAGGAGGAACATTTGAAGAACCTAAAATTGACTGTAGAGCCGAATTAGAAATAATAGATACAAATGAAGATGAAAATGATGAGTTTAAAGAAATAGTAGAGAATTCTGTATTAGAAGCAAGATTAGTTGCAAAAAAAATAAAACAGTTAGTAAAAGAAGGAGTAAAATATAAAGATATAACAATACTTTTAAGAAGTCCAAAAGGAATTGCTAATGTATATGAAAAAACTTTATCAGAAGAGATGATACCTGTTTTTTCTAATATTACTACAGAATATTTGAGTACAATAGAAATAGATACAATAATGTCACTTTTAAAAATAGTAGACAATCCACTTCAGGACATACCATTAGTAACAGTCTTAAGGTCTGAAATAGCTGGAATAACAGATAATGAATTAGTAAAAATAAGATTAGTAGATAAAAATATTCCTTTTTATAGAGCCTTAGAAAAAGCCAAAGATGATAGTAGTATAGATGAATTATTAAAAAACAAAATTAATCAGTTTATTGACTTAATAGAAGATTTAAAAATAAAACAAAATGAAATGAGTATTGATGAACTTATATGGTACATCTATAATAAAACTGGATATTATGATTATGTACTATTAATGCCAAATGGTAACTTAAGACAAGCAAACTTAAAAAAGTTATTTGAAAAAGCAAAAGAATATGAAAAAATTAGTTTTAAAGGTTTATTTAACTTTATAATCTTTATGGAGAAAGTAGGATTAGCTAGCAAAGATTTAAATTCAGCTAAGATAATAGGAGAAAATGATGATGTAGTAAGAATAATGAGTATTCATAAAAGTAAAGGATTAGAATTCCCTATAGTATTTTTATGTAATTCAAATAAAAAATTTAACTTAAGAGATATAAGTGAAAAGATAGTATTAGATAATGAAGTAGGAATAGGGGCAAACTATATAGTAGAAGGAATAGAATTTCCGACTTTGACTAAAGAAGCTATTAGAATAAAAGCAAAAAAAGAAGCTATTTCAGAAGAAATGAGAGTTCTATATGTAGCCTTAACAAGAGCTAAAGATAAATTAATAATAACAGGTACAAGTAATAAAGTACAAGAAAGTTTATTAAAAAAAGAAGAAGAAATAGAAAAATACTGTAAATATGAAAAAAAAGAAAAAATACCAGCAGCATTAGTTGAAAAATATACAAGCTATTTAGATTGGTTAGAATTAGTATATAAGTATAATGAAGAACCATTTATGAAGCTTAATATAATTAATAAAGATACATTAGCAAATACTGATGATAATGAAAAGAAAATTAAACTAAGTAAGAAAAAACAAGTACTAGAAAAAATAGAAAATATAGATGTTAATAAAGAAAATTTAGAAAAAATTAATAAATTACTTGAATTTAAATATAAATATGAAAAAGAAGTAGAATTATTAACTAAAACTTCTGTAACAGCATTAAAACAAGATAAAATAATTAATAAAAAAATACCAAAATTTAAAGAAACTAAAAAAATTACAGGAGCCAAAAAAGGTACTTTAATACATTTAATTTTAAGTAAAATAACAAATGAAAATAGTATAGATGAGGTAAGAGTTTTAATAGATAAATTGAAAAATAGTATGATAATCACAGATGAAGAAAAAGAAGCTATAGACTATGATGTATTGCAAAATTATTTAAAATCAGAACTATATAATAATATGAGAAAAGCAAAAGTTATAAAAAGAGAAACACCTTTTTATTTTAATATGGACTCTAATAAAATATATGAAGGGACAAATGAAAAGATATTAGTGCAAGGTATCATTGACTTATACTATATAGATGAAAATAATAAATTATTTTTAGTAGACTATAAAACAGATTATGTACAAAACGAAGATGAAAAAATACTTAAAGAAAAATATAGAATGCAATTAGAACTATATAAGATAGCATTAGAAAAGTCTTTAAAAATGAAAGTATATAAAACATATATATATTCTACATATTTAAATAAAACAATTGAAATATAAAATAGGAGAAAAAATAAAATGAGAATTGATAAATTTTTAAAGGTAGCAAGAATAATAAAAAGAAGAACTGTAGCAAATGAAGCGGCAGATATGGGAAGAATATCTGTTAATGGAAAAATAGTAAAACCTAGTTATGAAATTAAAGTAGGAGATATAGTAGAAATAAAATTTGGAAATAACACATCAAAATTTCAAATAGTAAAAATCCCTACAAAACAAAGTGTAAATACAGAAGAAGTAGTAAAAATAATATAAAAATAAGAAAAAAATAACTAAAAAATTAAAAAATAACTACAAAATCAGAAAATAAAATAAGTAGGTAGGGCTTTTAAAAGAAAAATTTTATAAAAATACTTGAAATTATTAGATAAATATGCTATTATAATAAATAGCGATTTAAATTAAGCATAGGAGGTGCAGTAAAATGGCTAAATGTGAAATATGTGGAAAAGGTATATCAAATGGAAATAAAATAAGTATAGCTCGTTCTCATGTAAGTAGAAGAGCACCAAGAACATGGAAACCAAACCTTAGAACAGTAAGAATTAAAGTTAATGGAGAAACAAAGAAAATGTCTGTATGCTCTAAATGCTTACGTTCATCAAAATTAGCAAATATGTAAATTAGAGTAATCAAAACTTATAAATAATTAAGATAAATCCTACTAAAAACCTAGTAGGATTTTTGTCATATGTAATTAATCTTTTATTCCAAAAATAAACTTAACAAAACCTCTTAAAAACTTTGGAACTTTTTTTACTACAATAGTCATAATCCCTCCTTACTTATGAAATAGAAAACATAAACCAATAATCATTATAGCGCAACCTATTATAAAAAGCCAACCAGATATAGGAAGTAATAGTACAAGTAAAACTCCTAATCCAAAACCAATGAGGCAAGTTGCAAGTAGTTTTTTTAGTAATCTACCCATATATTACCTCCTTTGTAACATTATATGTAAATGTAAAATAAAAGGTTACTTATGTGAATTAAAGAAAAAAAGAAAAAGTACTTCACTAAAAATATCTTTTATGCTATTATATATTTGTCATAAAATTAAAGAGGAGATAAAAAATGGAGAATAATAAAAAGAAAAAAATGGTCAAAAACTTTGAAAAAAAAGAAACAAAAATAAATGTACCAAGACTAATTCTAAGAATAGTAATAGTAGCACTAGCACTTTTATTGCTTTTATTTATTATAAAAATAGCACCAAACTATACAAAAGATGAATTTGCAGATAGAATTAATCTTGTAATTAATAATAATAATATAACGAGAAATGTTAAATCAGAAATTATCATAGATGATAATACTATCTATTTGTCAACAGATGATGTAAAAAATTTTTTTGATGAATTTTTATTAGTAGAAAAGGAAAATGATAGAATAATTACTACATCAAATACAAAAACTGTAGTAATCCCATTTAATAGTAATACTATATATGTAAGTGGAGCAAATATAGATATTGAGCATAAACTTTTAATAAAAGATAATATAATATATATGCCAATGACAGATTTGACAGACATATATAATATAGAAATTAAATACTCTTCTAATAGCAACATTGTAACAATAGATTCATTAAATAGAAAAGCAGAGCAAGCTCTTAGTTCTAAAAAAATGGGGGTAAAATATAAGGCAACTGTTTTCTCAAAAGATGTAGATAAAGTTGAAAGAGGAGATACACTAATTATAGTACAAGATAAAGAAGGAAAAGATGTTACAGTAGATGATTGGATATTAGTTAGAACTAAAAATGGTGAACTAGGATATGTTAAACAAAAGGATTTAAGTAATAGAACTGTAGCAAGAGAAGAATTAAATCAAGTAGAGAAAATTGAAGGAAAAGTAAGCTTAGTATGGGATTATTATTCTCAGTATGTTACAGCACCTGTAAGAGATGGATATATTGAAGGATTAAATGTAGTTTCCCCATCTTTTTATGAGATTTCTGCAAGTGGAGATGTTGATGCAAATATTGGGACAAGTGGAAAAGAATATATAGAATGGGCACATGCTAATGGATATAAAGTATGGCCTATGGTAAAAAATAGTGAACTTGGTGACTTGGATGCAATGTCTAAGATATTGTCTTCTTTTGAAACGAGAGCATATTTAATAGAAAATATTGTAAAAGAAGCAGTAAATGCAAAAGTAGATGGAATAAACATAGATTTTGAAGAGATGTATCAATCTGATAAAGATAATTTTTCAAGATTTATAATAGAACTTGCACCAAGGTTACACGAATTAGGGTTAACATTATCTGTAGATGTAACAGCACCAGACGGCTCAGAAACATGGTCTTTATGTTATGATAGAAATACTATAGCAAAAGCAGCAGACTATATTATATTTATGGCTTATGATCAAAATGGAGTATCATCGGCAAAAGCTGGAACAGTAGCTGGTGCAGATTGGGTTGAACTAAATATAAAGAAATTTTTAGGACAAGAAGGTGTTGAAAAAGATAAATTAATTCTTGGAATACCATTTTATACTAGACTTTGGAAAGAAACAGATGGAACATTAACAAGTTCAGTAGTTAATATGAGAAGTGTAACAGTTCCAGATGGTGTAGAAAAAGTTTGGGATGAAGATACAAAACAATACTATATGGAATATACAAGAGGTGATGCTACATATAAAATGTGGATAGAGGATGAAGAATCTATAAAAGCTAAGCTAGATTTAATAAATAAATATGAATTAGCAGGAGCAGGTTTTTGGTCAAAAGATAGAGAATCAAATACAATATGGAATATAGTTGCAGAAGAATTACAAATAAAAAATAATAGTGAAAATAATTAAAAATAAATTAAAGATAAATTAAAAATAAATTTAAATTAAATAGTAATAATAGTAAAACCATTTTCATATAATAATATGGGAGTGGTTTTATGAATATTAAGTATATAAAAATGGACAAGTTAAGTAAAATTGAATATATGTATAGGAATTTATTTTGTAAGATTAAAGAAGAAAATAATATAATATACATACCTTCTAATAAAGAAAAAATTATAAAAAAGTTAGTTCAAAAGTTAAAAGAAGATGAAGTAGATTATATAATAAAAGATAAATCTGTACAATTAAAATATAATGAATTAGATGGAAGATATATAAATAAATATATGATTCCAGAAATACTTGATTTTTGCTTTAAGTACCTTGAGAAAGAAGGAAAATTAGAGGAAATATATATATGTACTAATAATTTTAATAGAGAAAATATTGATATAGTACAAGAGTTGGTAAATAAAGTAAAAGTAGTAAATATTGTAACTAATCAATTAAGACAATTTCAAGAACTTGAAAAAAGATTAGAGAAAAATGATATTTATATAACTGTTTCTAGCAATAAAAGAAAAGCTTTGAAAAAAGCAAATATAATTATAAACTTGGATTTTCAAAATTTTAATGGATTTAATATAAATAGAAATAGTATAATTATAAACTGTAATCAGAATATTGAAGTTGGAAAAGATTTTGAAGGAATATATATCCAAAAGGTAGCTATAAGTACTAATAAAGTAATGAGAATTTTTAGTGAAATGCCAGACATGGATAAGGATAAGTTGATTGAAGCTGAACTTCTGAAAGAAAAGGATTATTTTTCAAGAAGAGCATTTATAATATCTAATAAAATAAAAATAGTTAACCTTATGGGAAAAAGAACTATTATTAATAAAAATGAATTCATTGATGTAAAAAAGAAACAAAATGTAGAAAATAAAACTCATATTGCATAATATATGTAAAATTTAAGTGAAAATCAACCAAAGGGGACGGTCTTTTTTGGTTGAAGCATATCTTGCAACGAAGCAATAAGAAGAGATACAGAGGAGGAAAAGCTAAAACGGGTTCAAATGAAAATTGGAAAGCAAATAATATTTATGATTTTGCAGAAAATTGCTACGAGTGGACACAAGAGGCAAATATGGAATAAATAGAGGAGGTTGTTGGCAATATACAGGAGCAGAGTCTGCAGTTATGGATAGATGGAGAACTGGAAATGATTCTAATGGCACACATTTAGATCGTGCAACAAGAGCAACATTATATATAAAATAAAGTTAATTTGTTGGGAAAAATAGCAAAAAAAATATAAAAAAATTGTTCATAAACCTATTGACAAAACTCTAAGATGGTATTAATATAATAAAGATAATTTTTAAGCAGAAGGAGGAATAGGTATGGGCAACGAAGAAGTACTGCTAACACAAGAAGGTTTTGACAAACTAGAACGAGAATTAGAATACCTAAAAACAACTGAAAGAACAGAGATTGCCGGAAGAATTAAAGTAGCTTTAGGATATGGAGATCTTTCTGAAAATTCTGAATATGATGAAGCTAAAACTGCACAAGAAATGAATGAAAATAAAATAGCAGAGTTAGAAAATAAATTAAGACATGCAAAAATTATAGATGCCTCAGAAATAGATACAAAAACTGTTCAAGTAGGTAATACAGTAGAAGTGCTAGATATGGATTTCGATGAAAATGTAACCTATACAATAGTTGGCTCAACAGAAGTTGATCTAGCACAAAATAAAATTTCTAATGAATCACCAATAGGTTCAGCACTTTTAGGAGCTAAAAAAGGTCAAATAGTTGAAGCAAAAGTGCCAGCAGGAGTAGCAAAATTTAAGATATTGTCAATAAAAAAATAAAATAAAAGTGATAAAACTAAATCGTAAGGTAAATATCTCATTTAAGGGATAGTATTTTACGATTTTTTTCTTTAAGTTGAAACCATGTTTTTTCCTCAAAAATATTGACTTTTAGCCTATAACATAATATTATATATATATTAAAAAAGGAGAATGGTGACTATGGAAGCTCTTATGACTACAACTAGTTTTGGAGGAGAATTAATTAGTTTTAAGCTAGATGGAATAGAAAAAATTCACCAAGGAGAAAACAGTAGGGATGATAATGGAAAAATATATTGGAAAAGGCATAGCCCTGTATTATTCCCAATTGTAGGAAAGCTAAAGAGAAACCAAACAATTATAAATGGAAGAACATTTGAAATTCCACAACATGGTTTTGCAAGAGATATGGAATTTGAACCAGTTACTAAATTAGATAATTTCCATTCATATGTATTAAGAAGTAATAAATATACTCAAGCACGTTATCCTTTTGACTTTGAACTATATAATACATATAGGCAAGAAGCAAATAAGTTAATATTCATATATAAAGTAATAAATACAGGAGTTACAAATATGCCATTTGGAATAGGAGGACACCCTGCATTTAAGATAGATCCAGATGATTTAAAAAGGGGTAATTATTACCTAGAATTTGCGGAAGAAGAAGATAGAACCCACTTTTTATATCTAGTAGATGGTTTAGTTGGAACAGAATATGCAAAAAATAAACTTATAAATAATAGAATAATAGCACTAGATGAACACACTTTTGATAATGATGCATTAATAATAAAAGGAATACAAAATAAAAGGATAAGCTTAAAAAATAGCAGGACAAGAAAAACAGTACTTACAATGGAATTTGAAGGATGGCCATATTTAGGAATATGGTCAAAGCCAGGTGCACCATTTATATGTTTAGAACCTTGGCAATCAACAGCAGATAGAATACATAGTTCAAATGTATTTGTTCAAAAGCCAGACATGATAGTGTTAGAACCAAAGCAAGAGTTTGAAGCTAAATTCTCAGTACAATTTTTTAACTAAAAGGTGTTTAAAATGATAGAAATAATATTACTAATAATAATTGCAATATGTATCACAATAATTTATGACGCAAGAGACATAATAGAAAAATATTTTAGTTCTGTAGATTTAAATAAACAAGCTAAAGTTTTAAAAATAATAGGAACTATAGTCGCAATAGCTTGTGCTTTAGCATTATATTTTTTGATTAGGAGATAATGTAAATGAAAAAAATAGAAAATAAGTACAATCCAAAAGATTTTGAAAGTAAAATATATGAAAATTGGGAAAAGAATAAATATTTTAGACCGACTATGGAAAAAAATAAAAAGTCCTTTTCTATAGTAATGCCACCACCAAATGTAACAGGAAGGCTACATATGGGACATGCATTAGATGGTACTATACAAGATATTTTAATTAGAACCAAAAGGATGCAAGGATATAATACATTATGGCTACCAGGAACGGACCATGCATCAATTGCTACAGAAGCAAAAGTAGTAGAAAAATTAAAAAAAGAAGGAATAACAAAACAAGATTTAGGAAGAAAAGCATTTTTAGAAAAAGCATGGGAATGGACTAAACTTTATGGAGGAGAAATACAAAATCAACAAAGAAAGTTAGGTTGTTCTTGTGATTGGGAAAGAAATAGGTTTACTTTAGACGAAGGTTTATCTAAGGCTGTATTAGAAGAATTTTGCAATTTATATAATGATGGCTTAATATATAGAGGAAAGAAGATGATAAATTGGTGTCCTTATTGCCATACATCAATATCAGATGCAGAAGTAGAATATGAAGAGGAAAAATCTAATTTATGGCATATTAGATACAAGATAAAAGGTGAAGAAGGATATGTAGAAGTAGCAACTACTAGACCAGAGACGATGCTTGGAGATACAGCAGTAGCAGTAAATCCAGAAGATGAAAGATATAAATCACTTATAGGGAAAAAATGTATTGTACCCATTGTAAATAGAGAAATACCAATAATAGCAGATGAATTTGTAGAAAAAGAATTTGGAACAGGACTAGTTAA
>CALXQA010000026.1 GCA_944390335.1 uncultured Clostridia bacterium | reverse complement strand
TTATGAAATTTAAAATCAAAAAAATATTTTATTTTCAATTAACTTAACAAAGAACAGAGAATTAGTTTATTTTACACTTTCTCTTAGCTAATCAATTTTTTAGCTAATTCTAATTCTTCATTACTTAAATTAAAATCTCCTCCTTTATTTTTTATAAGTAAATGTATATTCTCTATATTTCTAGCCTCTTTTAAGGTATTTTCTAATGGTATTGTTTTTTCTAATTCTTCTTCTAATTTTTTGTATTCTTTTTCCATTCCTTCAAAATCTTTATTTTCATAATAGTTTTTCCAATTATCTGAATATTCACTTATTTTTTCTACTGAACTTACCTGATTATCAAATTCATTTTCTATATTACTGCTAATTGTGTCTAAAAGAGCATCTTTTCCACTTTTTAAAACAGAACATATAGTTTCAGGTATTTTTCCAAAGTTTGAACAAAAGTCTAATGCATAGTCTAATGCATTAGATATTCCATCTATAATTCCTCCACTTTTTACAGCATTTCGTACTTGAGTTACATTCTCAAAATTTCCAGTAAATATTCCTACAGCACTTTTTCCTAGGTCAATTGCAGAGTCTATTGCTTCTTTGACTCCTGCTTTAAATCCATTATTTATAATGGCATCTTTTACATCAACGACTTGCTCTTCAATTAAATCGGGCATAAGTAATCTTATGCCTGCATCTAAGGCTGTATTAATAACCTTTCCAAATGTAGTCTCCATAAATCCTTTTTGTTTTTCTATATTAACATCATTTGATAAATTAATGTTATTATCTAAACTATTTGTAAGCTCCATTATATCTCTCCTTTATAATCTGTTTTTTTATTTTGTTTATTTCTTTATGTAATTTTGTTTGTTGACTCATATTTTTATTTACTAATAAATCATAATAATCATTTAATTCAATCTTCCCTAATATTGTATAATTTCCAAATATTTCTTTTAATATTTCATCATCAACTGATTTATTAGTACATTTATTAAATACTATATTAAATTTTCTTCTATTTATCTCCCAATCTTTAGTATATATATCCAAAAGCTTTTGTGATTTTTTTATTTCTAAAAGGTTTGCTCCTGATATAAATATGGTTTCATCAGATATATTTATTATTTCTTTTGTATAGTCTAAAAAACATTCAGATGAAGTATCAAATATAATATAATTGTATTCTTCCTTTAATTTTTCTACTATTTGTTTTAATTTTTTATAGCTTAATTTATATTTTGAATCAAATATTAAATTCATTCCAGATAATATATCTATTTTTTTATTTGTTTTTATTATGTATTTGTTTATGTCTTGTACATGATATATTAAGTCATTATTACTTATGCCTTTCTTTATTTTTTCATCATAATTCTTTATTCCAAGTAGTGTATGCAAACTATTATTTAATACATCAAAGTCTATTATTATTGACTTTTTTTCTTCCATACTTTGTGCTAATAATATTGAAAATACACTTTTCCCTATGCCATTTGGTCCTAATATGCTAATAATTTTACTTTTTATATTTGGGGATTTTTCTTTTATAGATATTAAATTATTTAAAGGTAATGTTTTTTGATGAAAAATATTTTTTTCAGAATTAAAATTATTTTTACGGAAGTTATTTATTTTCTTAACTGCTTTTAATGTTTCTGCTATTTCATCTTCATCTATTTTTGCTTCTCTATTAATATTTATTCGTTTTTTTCTTATTACATCTTTTATCTCTGGTTTTACTCTTCTATTTTCTCTTATTTTAAAATCTTTAATTTTTATTTCTTCTTTTTGCTTTTTTAAATCAGTTTCATTATTTATATTTGTATTTGCATTTGTAATTGCATTTTTATTTGTATTATTGTTTATATTATTATTTATCTGATTTATTATTTTTTCTTCATTTAGTGATTCTTTTGATACTATTATTATTTTAATTTTTTCTGATATGTTTTTTATTTCTTTTATTAATTCTTTAGTTGAAATTTCTCCATCTAAATCTTCATTTAATACGATGTAGTCTACATTTTTATTATTTTCTAAAAATTCTAATACTCCTTCTTTGTATTGTATATCTGTACATAATACATTAAAATTATTTTCTTTTAATAGTTGATTTAATTTTATATTTCCTATTGCTGTAATTATACTTTTAATTTTAATTACCTCCTTTTATTATCTCTTCTTCAAAATCGGCACTATTTATTTTTACTAAAATATGTTCTTGTCCTACAAACATCAAACATTCGCCTCTTTTTAAAGATTTTATTTCTATTTTTTCTTTATTTGTTATATCTGTATATTTTTCTAATACTTTTATATTTTCTTCTTCTAAATTGAAAAAGGCTTTTATACTTGAGTTATTTAATATACTTCTTCCATATGTTCCTTCGTCTAAACTAAATAAATCTGATACATCTTGAGTTATTGCAATACTACTTCCTCCATATTTTCTAATTGTTTTAAATATTTTATATATAAAGCTTGCTACATCTTTATTTGATGTTACTCCTATTAGTCTCCATATTTCATCTAAGTATATTGCTTTTTTTATTTTTCTATCTTTTTTTACTTTGTCCCAAAAAAGTTCAACAAATCCGATACATACCATATTTGATGTTTTCTTCTCCTAATTCGTATATGTCTGCAATAATTAAATTATTGTCTAGTTTTACATTTGTATGTTTATTGAAAAAACTCATATGACCGAATATAAATGGGAAAAGTTTATTTTGCATCTTTTTATTTAGATTTTTATATAAATCTTCTAATATTGGCATATCTTCTGTTCTTTTGAATTTTCCTTTTTTATATAGTGTTTTATCATCAAAGGTTATTCCTTTTTCTTTATATGTATTTATTATAGCTTCTTCTAAGCTTGTTTTTTCTTCTTCTTGTATATTTTCAAATACCAAGTTAAAAAATCCTAGCAATTTTCCTATTTTTGTAGCTAAATATCCATTTTGTTCTTCTTCTAAACTTTCTTCTCTTATATCTAATATATTTATATAAGTATTTGAACTTGGACCTAATTTTATAACTGTACCATTTAAATTTTTTCCTAAATTCGTATATTCTCTATCAGGGTCTATAATATATTGTTCTAATCCAAATAATGCATATCTTAATATCATTAGTTTTGTAAAGAAAGACTTTCCTGCTCCACTTGTACCAAATATACACATATTTGCATTTTTATATTTATTTGTATCATATCTATTTATGAATATTAGAGAATTATTATATATATTTTCTCCTATAAATATCCCATCTTCATCAAATATGGCTGATGATATAAATGGATATGTACATACAAGTGAATTACTAAGTACATTTCTTTTTGTTATTTCTTTGACATCTACACTATTTTGCATAAATGGTATACATGCTAAATATGTTTGTTCTTCTCTAAAATATGCTCTTTTTGTTTGAATTCCTTTACTTCTTAGCATTCCTTCTAGTTTATTTAAATTATATTCTAATTCTTCTTTATCTTTTGAAAATGTTACTATATACATATATAGGAAATATAATTCTTCATTATTTATTTGAATCTCCTTTCTAATATATTTTGCATCATTATATGTAAATGCTGCAATATCAGCATCTTGCCTATTTTCTCCTATTTTCTCTAGGTCTACTTTTACATTTCCTATGTTATATGTTAGGTCTTTTATAACTTTATAATTGTCTTGCTTTTCATAATACATTGATAAATATATGTTAATATTTGAATCTATTATGCTTTTTAGTAATAAATCATCTTGTTCTCTTATATAATTTACAATTAAAAGACCTGAATAGTACATCCCATCAATTTCTATATATTTAGGATTATTTAAGTTTATATATGATGGACTTAAATAATCCTTTTTTTTAAAAATTCCTCCTATATAACTTTCTTTACTAAAAATATTATCACCTCTTTTGTTATTTTTCTAAAAAAATTCTTGAATTTAAAAATGAGAATAATATCTCTTCTACTTCACTTTCTTTTGTATATTCAGATACAATATTACCACACCTTGACAGTAATTCTTTTATTTTAAAAAATTCTTCTTGAAGGCTTTGAACTATTACGTTTTCTAAATTATTTGCACTTTCTGTGGTTTTCTTTATTATGATAAAAAAATTTTTGCTAGAAGATTTTTTGTTTTGATTTAAAGAGTTAATATATTCTATATATTTCTCTTTTATGTTTTGATATAAGTGGTTTTGATTTAAAAGTTTAAGGTGTATACTTAAATCTTCTTTTCTGCTCTGAATTAAAATCTGTAAATTAAAATTGTAACTCTTTATAAATGATTTATATGAGTTTAATATTGCCTCTTTTTCTAATTCTGATTTTAGATTATAGTTTATTGGGTATATTTTTAATATTTTTATATAGGAGGAATTTTTTAATTTTATAATTCCATTATCTAAAATCTTATCAAAGGGCAACCAATCTTGAACAGAGAGTATTTGTTCAAACTTCATTTTTCTCCTTTCTATTTATATAATACTTCCTTTTCCATTAATTGTCAACATATTTCGTATACCAAAATTCGACAAGTTTTTTATTTTTTTATCTTATTGTATATATTTCTTATTTTTGTGTATAATATATAAAATAATATTTATAAGAGGATTAATTATGTTTTTTAATATACTAATGATAATTATAGGATTTATATTTCTTGTACTTGGTGCTAATTTATTAGTAAAGGGATCTAGTAATATAGCCAAAAAATTTCACATTCCAGAAATTTTGCTTGGTCTTACAATAGTTGCTTTAGGAACTTCTATGCCTGAACTATTTATAACTGCTAGTTCAGCTAAAAAGGATTCTTATGATTTAATTATAGGGAATGCAATTGGTAGCAATTTTTGTAATTTACTACTTATTTTAGGTATAATGGCTATAATGCGTCCTGTAAAAATAGATAAAGATGCAAAAAAGATACATCTTCCTATTGCTATTATTTCTACATTAGTAATATTATTTTTAAGCTTTTTCTTTAATACTATTAATAGAACAATTGGAATAATATTAATAATTTTATTTTTTGCTTACTTTTCTTATCCAATATTAACAGAAATTGAAGATATTATTAAAGCATATAAGGAAAATAAAGAAAACAAAAATACAAAAAAGATAAATATTTTTTCTTCTATAATATTTATTATTATAGGTATAGTTTTATTAAAATATGGTGGAGATTTTGTAGTAGATTATTCTATTAATATAGCTAATACTTTTAATTTATCAGAAAGATTAATTGCACTTACTATAATCGCTGTTGGTACAGCACTTCCAGAGCTTGTAACTTCAATAGTCGCAACTATAAAAAAAGATACAGATTTAGCAGTAGGAAATCTGGTTGGCTCTTGTATATTGAATTTATTTTTGATAATAGGACTTGGTAGTTTAATAACACCTCTTCCTTTTTCAAAAGAGTATAATGAAAACTTGATTTTATTAGCATTTTCCACATTTTTATTATGGATATTTAATTATATTGAAAAAAAAGACACAATTACTAGATTTAAAGGATTTATTTTGTTATTAATTTATACTATTTATTTTATAAGTATATTATAATAATTTTATAAGACTATCGTTTTATTAATATCATAAAACGATATTTTTTATATACTTTTCTTTAGCTTCATAATCTCCTCTGTTGATAGCTTAGTACATTTTTTTATTGTTTCTACATTTATATTATTTCTAATCATTTCCTCTACTATTTGTTTTATTGTTTTTTCAAGCTTTTTATCTTTTTCATATACTTTTTTCTCTGCTCTTCTTTCAATTAAATCAGCTTTTTTCTCTGCAACATCAGCTTTTTTCTTAGCTTCTAATAATAATTCTAATACCATACTTTTTCCTCCTCTTTCTTTCAATAATTCGTTATTTAATTCTTCTAAATCATTTTTATTTAATATTTTTGATAATACATTATATGTATATTCATTTAATAACTCTCTTTCACTTTTATTCATATTATATTTTTTTATTATTTTATAATTTTCTTTTAGTTCTTCTTCATTTTTTGATGAATCTAGTAAGATAATTTTTGATAATATTCCTTTCATTTGTACCACTTCTTTTTTTCTGTCTTTATTTATACTAAAAAGTATATATCTACCAAATTCTTTATTACCATATCCATCTAGCCTTTCTTCCAAATCTGTAATACATTCTTTTGCATCCCACTCTTTTTCTCCTGTATATAACACTATGGGTATTACTAAAGGTATTATCATATTTTTATTTTTTCTTTTTTGGCTTCCTATTCCTAATATAGCTACTATATATTCAGCTATTCTTAAAGCCATGCTATAATCTATTCTTAATTGATGTTCTATTAGAAAATACACATTTTTATTTTTTATTTTATACACAATATCAGATATTCTATTATTGTAAATTTTAGTTACATATTGATTATTATATAATTCTATTTCTTCTTCTTTTATTTCATTTTTAGTATTCTCTAATCTTAATGCTTGGTTTATGAATATTACAGCTTCTTTTTTATTTAATAATATTTTTCTTATACTTTTATCATGTACTTGATATATTCTTTCCTTTTCTTTTTTGTTTATAGACATATGTTTTTATTTATTTTCCTCCATTTTATTTCCTCAAATAAATATAAATAAAAACATATTGAATTTTATTTTTGATATTATCAATTATATATTATTGATTTTATTTCGTCAACTTTATAGATTAAATTATTAATATATTTTTGTTTATATTTTTTAATAAAGCTTTGGGATTTATTTTTTAGAATTGAAATTAAAAAGTTTAAAATTTTTGTTATTTGAAAAAATTAATTTTAAAGAATAATATTTTTATATCACATATTTATTCAAAAGTAAATTAAAATCGTAAGACATAAATAAACAAAAAATGCCTTTTTATGACATATTAATTCATAATATTTATTATTTATAAAAAAATAAAATATTCCAACATAATTTTAATTTATACATCGGAATACTTTATATATTTATTTATCTCTAATTAAACATCTAAGTTTTTAACAAACTTTGCATTTTGTTCAATGAATTTTCTTCTTGGTTCTATTTCATCACCCATTAATATTGTGAATATTTGATCTGCTTTCATTGCATCATCCATTGTAACTTTAATCAATATTCTATTTTCTGGATTCATAGTAGTTTCCCATAATTGTTCTGGATTCATTTCTCCTAAACCCTTATATCTTTGTATTGAAACATTATCTCTTCCTATTTTTTCTAGTTGTTCATCTAACTCCTCATCTGTATAGCAATATACATCTTGCATACCTCTTTTTGACACTTTATATAAAGGAGGCTGTGCTAAAAATACATGTCCTTGCTCTAAAAGAGGTCTCATATATCTAAAGAAAAATGTAAGTAAAAGAGTTCTTATATGTGCTCCATCAACATCTGCATCTGCCATGATTATAACTTTTCCATATCTTATTTTAGATATATCAAAATCTGCTCCTATTCCTGCACCTACTGCTTGTATTACAGGTTTTAATTTTTCATTATTATATATTTTATCAGCTCTTGATTTTTCAACATTAAGCATCTTTCCCCAAAGTGGAAGTATTGCTTGATATTTTCTATTTCTTCCTTGTTTAGCGCTTCCACCTGCAGAATCTCCCTCAACTATATATACTTCACATTCTTCTGCAACTTTACTAGAACAATCAGCAAGTTTTCCTGGAAGAGTAGTTACTTCTAAAGCATTTTTTCTTCTAACAAGTTCTCTTGCTTTTCTTGCAGCTTCTCTTGCACGAGATGCACTTACGCATTTTTCTAATATTGTTTTTGCTGGAGTTGGATTTTCTTCTAAGTATGTAGATAAAGCATCTGTAACCATTGCTTGTACTATTCCAGCGACATTACTATTGCCTAATTTAGTCTTAGTTTGACCTTCAAACTGTGGTTCTTTAACTTTTACAGATATTACAGCTGTTAATCCTTCTCTAATATCTTCACCTTGAAGGTTAGCATCTTTTTCTTTTATAATATTATGACTTCTTGCATAATCATTAAATACTTTTGTAAGGCCCCTTTTAAAACCTTCTAAATGAGTTCCACCTTCTACAGTATTTATATTATTTACAAAAGAATAGATATTCTCATTATATGCTGTAGTATATTGTATAGCAATTTCAACAGGAACATCACCTTCTGTTTTTTCAATATATATAGGGTCTGGATTTAGTTTTTCTTTATTTTGATTTAAGTATTCAACAAAAGATTTTAGTCCACCTTCATAACAAAATTCTGCTTTTTTAGGTACTTCTTCTCTTAAATCTTCTATGCTAATGTATAGTCCTTTTGTTAAGAAAGCCATTTCTCTAAATCTATCTTCTAATGTTTCATAATCATAATCAGTTGTTTCAAATATTGTACTATCTGCTAAAAATCTAACTTTTGTACCTGTTTTTTTAGAATCTCCTATTTTTGTTAATTTCTTTACAGTTTTCCCTCTTTCAAATCTCATTTCATATATTCCACCATCTCTTTGGATAGTAACTTCTGTCCATTCTGAAAGAGCATTTACAACAGATGCACCAACTCCATGAAGTCCACCAGATACTTTATATCCACTATCTCCACCAAATTTTCCACCTGCATGTAAAACAGTATATACAGTTTCAGCTGCTGAAATATGTGTTTTAGGATGTATTTCAACAGGTATTCCTCTACCATTATCTTCTACACATATTACATTTCCTGGCTCTATTTTTACTTCTATATGATTACAATATCCTGCTAATGCCTCATCAACGCAGTTATCTACAATTTCATACACTAAATGATGTAATCCTCTTTTTGAAACACTACCTATATACATACCAGGTCTTTTTCTAACAGCTTCTAAGCCTTCTAGTACTTGTATTTGGTTTGCTCCATATTCATGATTATATTTTTCCATTAATTTTCCTCCTGTAATTTCTTAATTGCTAATACTAGTTTATTTTTATTTTTAGTTTTTGTCAAGTTTAAGCTTTTTTACATTTTTATTTATTTATTTCTATTTTCAATATATAATGTTAATTCTTTTAGAAAATCAGCTTTATTACTGTACTTTTCTAATATTTTTAAAGCTTCCTTTATATTTTTATCTAATTCCTCTTCTGCTTTTTCTAATCCATATTTGCTTACATATGTACATTTTCCTCTTTTTTTATCATTTCCAACAGGCTTTCCTAATACTCTTTCATCACCTATTTCAGATAAAATATCATCTTTTATCTGAAAAGCTAATCCAATTTTTTCAGCATATAAAGTAAGATTTTTTAATTCTTCATCACTTGCATCTGCTAAAATTGCTCCAATTCTAACTGATGCTTTTATAAGTGCTCCTGTTTTATTTTTATGCATATATTCAAGCTGATCTATTAGAACCTTCTTACCTTCATATTCAGTATCTACATATTCCCCTATAATCATCCTATCTACAGCATGTGCAAGTTCTTGAAAAGCTTCTATTTTATTTATAGAAATATTATATCTTAATTCCTCACTTATTATTAAATATGCATAGTTAAGTAAGCTATCTCCTGCTAAAATAGCAGTAGCTTCATTAAATTTTTTATGATTAGTCTGTTTTCCATGTCTAAAATCATCATTATCAATTCCTGGTAAATCATCATGAATTAAAGAAAAATTATGCACCATCTCCATAGAAACTGCAAAAGGAAAACATTTTTCAAAATCATTTTTAAAAAGTCTATATGTAGCAAGCATAAGAGTTGGTCTTAGCCTTTTCCCTCCTGCCATTAAACTATATTCTACAGATTCATTTAATTTATGTTCAAAACATTCATCTTTTCTTAAATATTTTGTAAGTTCTTTATTTATTATTTCTGAATACTCATTTAATTCTTTTTTAAAATCCATGATAATCCCTTTTTATTTCAATATATTATTAAATTTTATAATTTCTTTATATTTTTTATAATTTTAAATAGAAAAAATTACTTTTACATTATATTATATAATTTTCCCATTTTCAACTTTATGTGAGATACTATTTTTTATATCTATATTTCTAGTACATGTTATTATAACTTGAATATCCTTTATATTATTTAGAAATTTAGAAATTCTTTTCTCATCTAGTTCAGACATAAAATCATCTAATAATAATATTGGATATTCTCCTATATCTTCATATATTACATTTAGTTCAGAAAGCTTTAGTGAAAGAATCGCTGTTCTATTTTGTCCTTGAGACCCATATATATTTACAGCCTCATTATTTATATTTATTGTAAAATCATCTCTTTGCACTCCAGCACTTGTATATCCTTTTATATAATCTATTTGCCTATTTTTCTTAAGCTTTTGCAAAAAAGCATCTTTATTAATTAAATCTGATGTATATATTATATCAATGTTTTCATTTGTTATTTCTTTATGTATATTAACTATCTTTTCTTTTATTTTTTCTATAAATTCTTTTCTATATAAAAAAACTTTTTCACCATATACAGCTAATTTTTCATCCCATATTTCAAGCATCTCTTCATTTTGTATTTTTTGTTTTAGAAAATTATTTCTTTGTTCTAGAGTTTTTAGATATAAATTTAAATTAAGTACATAATTAGGTCTAAGCTGTCCTATCATCATATCTAAAAATCTTCTTCTCATGTTTGGTCCACTTTTTAATAAATTAATATCATCTGGTGTAAATATTACTAAATTTATATTTCCTAAAAGTTCACTCAACTTTTTTAGTTTTACATCATTTAAATAAATATTTTTTTTATCGGAAATTTCTACTCTTATTTCTCCATCTCTATCACTTTTATTAAAATGTGTCTGTATTTTTAAAAACTTTTCATCTTTTTTTATCAATTCTTTTTCTTTATTTGTCCTAAAAGACTTTCCAAAACTTGATACAAAAATGCCTTCTAATATATTAGTCTTTCCTTGTGCATTATCTCCATAAAAAATATTTATTTTATTTTCTAAAGAAATTTCTTCTTTTGTATAATTTCTGAAATTTTGCATAATTAATTTATCTATATACATTTTTTCTCCACTTTGTTATCCACAAATTATGCATAATATGTGGATAACTATTATTCATTTTTAAGTCTTATCGGTAATATCATATACTTATAATCTCCTGTTTCTTCTACACTTCTTATAATACATGGAGATATACTTGTACCAAAATCAATAAATACTTCTTCATCATCAATTGACCTTAGTACTTCTAAGAAATATTTAGGATTAAATCCTGCTTCTAGATTTTTTCCTTCTGTTGTTACATATAGTTCTTCTTTTGCATCTCCAGTTTGGTTTGTACAAGATATTGTTATTTTTCCAACATCTATTGTAACTTTTACTGGATATTTTCTTTCTTTTTCAATACTTGATGCTGATATTAAACTTATTCTTTCAAAACAATTTAATATAGCGTTTTTATTTACTCTAACTCTAGTTTCCCATTTTTGAGGAAGTACACTTGAGTAATTTAAAAATTCTCCATCTAATAATCTTGTTACTATTTTACAATCTTCTATTTCAAATAAAGCTTGATTTTTTGCTATACCTATTTTTACTATATCAAATGAATCTGATAATATTTTATTAATTTCTGTTAGTGTCCTTCCTGGTATTACTGCTGAAAAGTCTGTTGTTTTTGCTTGTAAGAATTTACTTTTCCATGCTAATCTAAATCCATCTACTGCTACTACATTTAATTTATTACTTTTTACTTCAAATAAACAACCTGTAAAAATTGGTCTATTTTCTTCTGTACTTATAGAAAATATTGTTTTTCTTATCATATCTTTTAAAGAATTTTGTTCTATTTCTATTGAATTTTCTACATTTATTTCTGGAAGTTCTGGAAATTCTTCTGGATTCATTGTTGCTAATTTATATAAAGAACCTTCACATTCAATTACTAATAGATTTTTTTCATTTACTTCTATTTTTATTTCTGTATCAGGTAATTTCCTTATAATTTCACTAAACATTATTGCATTTACAACTGTTGCTCCTTGTTCTTGTACATTACAATCTTTAATTAGATATTCTATTCCTAATTCTAAATCATAACATGTTAATTTTATATCATTATCATTTGTTTGAATTAATATTCCTTCTAATATTGGCATTGTTGTTCTTATAGCAACAGCTTTTGTTACGGAATTAAGCGCTTTGAGTATTTTTTCTTTTTCACAAATAATTTTCATAAAAATTTCTCCTTTTCTTATAATAATATAAATATATATAGTAGTAGTAGTAATAGTATATGTGGATTGTGTGGAAAACTCATGTAAAGCCTTACATCCCTACGGAAATAGGTGTGGATAACTCTGTGGAAAACTTTTAAAATTATCCACACAATTCAAAAACTTATCCACATTTTTAGTTATCCACATGTTATCCACATGTTATTCACAGGTACCCTGTGGATAACCAATACGGCTGTTCCGTAAGAAGAATTAGCTGTTATAAAATGAAACATAAATTTTCCAAACATAAATTTTGTTAATAGCTAATTTTGTTAGATTTTGCAACTAATTGTCGGAAAGTAGTATCTTTTGCACACTTTCCACAATTAATCTGGTATTTGAATTTGTCTTAATTTCTTTTTCAATTTTATTACATGCATGCATTACTGTTGTGTGATCTCTTTTTCCAAAATCAATACCTATCTGTGGAAGGGACATTTGAGCAACATTTCTACATAAATACATTGCAATTTGCCTTGGAAAAGTTACATCATTAGACCTTTTAGACCCTCTTAAATCTTCTGGAGGAATGCTAAAGTACTTCCCTACTACATCTTGAATGTATTCTGATGAAATAACTTTATCTTGTTTTGCTACAATGTCATTTATAGCTCTTTGTGTCATTTCCATTGTTATTGGACTGTTAGTTAAAGATGCTTTTGCAATAAGTTTATTTAATGTGCCTTCTAATTCCCTTATATTAGTATCTACTCTAGTTGCTATTGCAGATAAAATTTCATCATCAATTATAATATTATCTAGTTGTGTCTTTTTTCTAAGTATTGCTAAACGTGTTTCAAAATCAGGGTTAGATATGTCAGCGATTAATCCCCAATCAAACCTAGATTTTAATCTATCTTCTAATAGTTCAATATCTTTAGGTGGTTTATCACTAGAAAGTACTATTTGTTTTCCAGATTCATAAAGTGTATTAAAAGTGTGGAAAAACTCTTCTTGTGTACTTTTTTTATTAGCAATAAATTGTATATCATCTATTAATAGTACATCAATATTCCTATATTTTTCTCTAAACTTTTCTGTAGCTTGGTCTCTTAATGCATTTATTAATTGATTAGTAAATGTTTCTGATGTCACATATAATATATTTAAATTTGGATTATTCATTAATATTTGATTTCCAATAGCATGCATTAAGTGAGTTTTACCTAAACCTACTCCCCCATATATAAAAAATGGGTTATATTTAGAGCCTGGATTTTCTGTTACCCCTATTGCAGCAGCTTGTGCGAATTTATTATTACTTCCTACTACAAAAGTTTCAAATGTATACTTGGGATTTAAACCTGAATTAATTAGATTTTTTCCATTAGGTATCTTAGAAATATTAGGTATTTCAACATCTTCCTCATCTTTTAATTTTATTAATACATTACATTTTTTATTAGTTATAAAGTTGAAAGTATTTGTAAGAAGTGTTAAATACCTTGATTCAATAGTATCTTTTTGAAATGGGTTTGAAGCAACTAAAACAATAACGTTATTATTAACGCTTTTTAATTCCAATGGTTGAATCCATGTTTGATATGTAATTACAGTAGTTTCATCTTTTAGAAGTTCTTTTGCTCTACTCCATAGTTCATTTAAATTTTCTCCAGCCATTATTATTTAAACCCCTTATGTATATAATGTCAAAAAGAAAAAAGTTATTTAATATCCACAATTATATCATAAATTGTGGAAAAAAACTTAAATAACATTTTCTTTAGTATCTTTTCTCTATATATTTAAAAATTTGATATAATAATATCAAAAATTGATGTATTTAGTCAAGTAAAATAAAGATAAAATGTAAAAAAAATTATGCTTTATCTATTGACATAATGAGACTGTAAGGGGTATAATAGAAAATACGATTAGAGTTTAAATTGCAATAGAATTGGAGGTGCAATATATGAAAAGAACATATCAACCAAAAAAGAGACAAAGACAAGTAGAGCATGGTTTTATGAAAAGAATGTCAACAAAACAAGGAAGAAATGTATTAAAAGCAAGACGTGCTAAAGGAAGAAAGAAATTAAGTGCATAAGCACTTTTTAAATAGAGGTCACAAACAGTGACCTTTTTTAAGGTTTATATAGTTATGAAAAGAATTAGTACATTAAAAATGAATTATGAATTCAAAAATGTTTTTACTAAAGGTAAATTTTATATTGGTAACCAGATAATTATATATATTCTAAAAAATAAATATGGTGAAAACAGGCTTGGAATAGCACTAAGTTCTAAACTTTGTAATGCTGTTAAAAGAAATAGGATAAAAAGAGTTATAAGAGCATGTTATCAGGAAAATATAAAAGACACTAATAAAGGATATGATATAGTTATTATATGGAATAAAAAAGCTTTTATTGGTGATTTATCATATAAAATTATATATGAAGATATGAAAAAAATATTTTTGAATTCTGGAATTAAAATAAAATAATGAAAAAATTTTTTATTAAATTAATTGAAATTTATCAAAAGTGGATATCTCCATTATTAGGTAGCATAGGTGTTAATTGTAAGTATTATCCAACTTGTTCAGAATATATGAAGCAAGCTATCGAGAAATATGGATGTTTTAAAGGTATTTTTTTGGGTATAAAAAGATTATTAAAATGTAATCCTTTTTCAAAAGGTGGTTATGATCCATTAAAGTGAAGGGAGTAAATAATGGGATTTATCGCAGACTTATTTGGTTATTTATTGAACTATTTGTATGATTGGGTTCAAAATTATGGTTTAGCAATAATATTATTTTCATTTATATTACAAGTAATATTATTACCATTATCTATAAAGCAACAAAAATCAATGAAAAAATCAGCTAAGATTCAACAAGAAATGCAAAAATTACAAGTAAAATATAAAAATAATCCAGAACTTTTAAATCAAGAAGTAATGGGATTATATAAGAAAGAAAAAGTAAGTCCTTTTTCAGGCTGTTTAAGTTCTATAATTCAGCTTATAATATTCTTATCAGTATTTTATTTAGTAAGTCAACCATTAACACATATGAGAAAAGTTGATCCAGCTTTATTAGAAAAATATTCGAAGGAAATTACTGAATCTGGACAAAGTTCATCATATCCAGAAATAAAGATAATTGAACAAAAAGCAGATGAAGATGAAAATGTATATATTAACATGGATTTCTTAGGTTTAGATTTAAGTAAAGTTCCAATGCAAAACTTAAGTGATATAAGAGTTCTTATAATTCCAATACTATATGTTATAACAACTTTTGTTAATATAAAAATTATGACAAATCTTAATAAATCAAAAGAGCAAAGGCAAAAGGAAAAAGAAGAAAAAGAAAGAAGAAAGCAAAAGAATGCTCTTACAGATGGTAGTAAAAAAGAAGAAGAGGGAATGGATGAACAATTACAAAGTATGCAGCAAATGACTAATAGTATGAACTATATGATGCCAATTATGTCTATTGCAATTGCAGTTATAGCACCTTTAGGTTTATCATTATATTGGTTAGTTAAAAATATTTTACAATTCTGTGAAAGATTAGTATTAAATAAAGTAATGAAAAAAGAAAACGAGGAGGCATAATATGGAGAAGTCAGTTATAGCAGAGGGAAAAACTTCAAATGAAGCTATTGAAAATGGATTAAAAGCTTTAAAATGTTCAAAAGAAGATGTAGAAGTAAAAATACTAGAAAGTGAAGATAAAAGAAGTTTTTTTAGCATACTAGAGCCTAGAGTTGTAAAAGTACAATTAACTGTAAAAGAACATAATAAAAAGAATAATATAAAAGAACATAAAGAATATATTGTTACAGAAAAAGATATAAATGATTGTTATGCGAATATAGATAAGTTTTTAAAAGAACTTGTAGAAAAAATAGGACAAATTGATTACAGTTTAAATAAAGGAAAAGAAGAAATAAATATATTAATATCAGGAGAAGGTTCAGCAAAACTTATAGGATATAGAGGAGAAACAATAAATGCTCTTCAAACAATAATATCTGCAATAGGTAATAAAAATATAGAAAATAGGGTAAAGGTATTATTAGATATTGGTGGATATAAAGAAAAAAGAAAAGAAATACTAAAAGAACTTGCTAGAAAGTTAGAAAAAACAGTAAAAAGAAATGGAAAGAAAATTATATTAGAACCAATGTTACCTTATGAAAGAAAAATTATACATACTGAATTACAAGATAGTAAATATGTTACTACATATAGTATTGGTGAAGAACCAAAAAGAAGAGTAGTTATTGATAAAAAATAAATATATAAAAATATCGAAGTCAAAGTTCGAGATTTAGTTTAGAAATAAACAGTCTTACTTTGACTTTTATTAATAATTTTGTTAATAAATATAATTTAATTAATATTTTTTTATAAATAAATAAAAATATTTATTAAATATAATTAATTTATACAAAAAATAAAATGCTACGGAAATAATAAAAAGAAATAATAAAATAAATAAATATTTAAATAAAATAAAAATAATTAGTTAAAATAAATTAATTAAAAAATAATTAATAAAAAAATAAAATAAAAAATAAATAAAATAAAAATAAATTAAATTAAAAATAAATTAAATTAAATAAAAAATAAATTAATTAAAAATAAATAAAATAAAAATAATTAAATTAAAAAATAAATAATTAAAAATAATTAAATTAAAAATAAATTAAATAAAAATAAAATAAATTAAATTAAATAAAAAATAAATTAATTAAAAATAAATAAAATAAAAATAATTAAATTAAAAAATAAATTAATTAAAATAAATAAAATTAAAAAATAAATTAAATAAAATAAAAAAATAAATAAATAAAAATAAATTAATTAAAAATAAATAAAATAAAAATAATTAAATTAAAAATAAATTAAATAAAAATAAAATAAATTAAATAAAATAAATTAAATAAAAAATAAATTAATTAAAAATAAATAAAATAAAAATAATTAAATTAAAAAATAAATTAATTAAAATAAAATAAAAAAATAAATAAATAAAAATAAATTAAATTAAAAAAATAAGTAAATTAAAAAATAAATAAATAAAAAAA
>CALXQA010000025.1 GCA_944390335.1 uncultured Clostridia bacterium | reverse complement strand
TTATTTAATTATTCTAGTTGACAATTAATAAAAAAATGATAAAATGTATATAAATAAAAAAGAGAGGAGGAGTAATAATTGCGTTATGTTATTACTCCTTAAATAATATATGAGGTGAATTTATGTCATATATAGAATTTAAGAATGTAGTAAAAGAATATAAAATGGGAGAAGTCACAATAAAAGCATTAGATAAAACTAATTTTTCAATAGAAAAAGGAGAATTAGTAGTTATAGTAGGACCTAGTGGAGCAGGAAAAACAACAGCACTTAATATATTAGGAGGAATGGATAGTGCAACATCTGGAGATGTAATTATAGATAATAAAAACATAACAAAATTAAAAAATAAAGAAATAATAAAATATAGAAGAGAAGATATTGGATTCGTATTTCAGTTCTATAACCTAGTTCAAAACCTAACAGCAATTGAAAATGTAGAACTTGCAGTTCAGATATGCAAAAAGCCATTAAATCCAAAAGAAATATTAAAAAAAGTAGGATTAGAAAAAAGAATGAATAACTTTCCATCACAACTATCAGGAGGAGAACAACAAAGAGTAGCAATAGCAAGAGCAATTGCAAAAAATCCAAAACTACTATTATGTGATGAACCAACAGGAGCATTAGACTACAAAACAGGAAAACAAATACTTCAGCTTTTACAAGATACATGTAGAAAAGAAAAAATGACAGTAATAATAATAACACATAATGCAGCATTAACGCCAATGGCAGATAGAGTAATACACTTTAAAAATGGAACAGCCTCAAATATAGAAACAAATGAAAATCCTATACCAATTTCAGAAATAGAATGGTAAAAAAGGTGATAAGATGAAAACCGCATTAATAAAAGATAGTTTAAAAGAAATCCAAAAAGGATTTAAAAGATTTATATCAATACTTCTAATAGTATTATTAGGAGTAGGATTTTTTGCTGGAATAAAAGCTACATCACCAGATATGAAAAAAACATTAGATGAATACTTTGATGAACAAAATGTTTATGACATATCTTTAATATCAACATTAGGACTAACAAATAATGATATAGAAGAAATAAAGAAAATAGATGATGTAGAAAATGCATTAGGAACATATCAAACAGATGCTATAGTAAACGTAGGAGAAGAAACAGTAGTTGTAAAATTAGAAACAATATTAAATGATATAAATAAATTAAAACTAGTAGAAGGGAAAATGCCTCAAAATTCTAACGAATGCGTAGTAGAAGAAAACTTTTTAATAGGAACAGATAAAAAAATAGGAGACAAGATAGAACTTCAAGTAGATAAAATAACAGATGATGAAGGAAATGAGAAAGAATTATTAAAAGAAAAAGAACTTACAATAGTAGGAACAGTAAAATCACCAATGTATATATCAAGAGATAGAGGAAGCACAAAACTAGGTTCAGGGAGTATAAACTACTATATGTATATCGACTATAGTAATATAAACACAGATATATTTACAAATGTATATATAACAGTAAAAAATGCAAAAGAAGAATTATGTTATGGAAATGACTATGAAGAAAAAATAGAAAAATGTAAAGACAATATAGAAAAAATATCAGAAGAAAGAAAACAAGCAAGATATGATGAACTATATAATGAAGCAAATAAAAAACTTCAAGATGCAAAAAAAGAATTTGAAGAACAAAAGCAAGACGCAGAAAAGCAAATACAAGATGCACAAAATGAGATAAATTCAGCAAAAGAAAAAATAGAAGATTCAAAACAAGAACTAGAAAATAGTAAAAGACAAGCAGATAATCAATTTACAAATGCACAAAATCAAATAGATAATGCAAAAAAAGAAATAGAAGAAAAAGAAAAAACATATTTAGAAACAAAAGAGCAAGCACAAAATGAAATAAATAGTAATGAAGAAAAATTAGAAAGTTTAAAACAAATACAAAATACATATAATAATGCAAAAGCATCATTAGAAACAATTAATAAAGAAATAGAAAAAATAAAAGAAGAAATAAGTAAACTAGATAACGATAAAGATAAAGAACAAATAGAAAAACTGCAAAAAGACCTTACAGAAAAAACAGCACAAGAAAGCAAACTACAAATAACTGTGCAGATGGTAGAAAAAAATTTAGAAGCACAAGGAATTACTAATATTAATGAAACTGTAACAAATAGCCAAAACCAGATAGAAAATGCAAAAAATGAACTTGTAAAAGCAGAAGAACAAATAGAACAGGCCAAAAAAGAAATAGAAAATAGTCAGCAAGAACTTACTAAAACCAAAAACAAAACATATAATCAAATAAAATCTGGGCAAGAAGAAATAGAAAAAGCAGAAAAAGAAATAAAAAATGGAGAAGACGAATTAGAAAAATCAAAAGAAGAATTTAATCAAAAAATATCAGATGCAGAAAAAAAGTTAGATGAAGCAGAAGACGAATTAAATAAAATAGAAAAGCCAGAATGGTATATATTAGATAGAGAGCAAAATGTAGGATACTTAAGTTATTTGCAAGACACAGATAGAGTATCAAATCTAGCACAAGTATTCCCAGTAGTATTCTTTATAGTAGCAGCATTAATAAGCCTAACATCAATGTCAAGAATGGTAGAAGAGCAAAGAATAGAAATAGGAACACTAAAAGCACTTGGATATAATAAAATGCAAATAGCAAGTAAATATCTAATATATGCAAGCATGTCAACAATAATAGGTGGAATAATAGGACTATTAATAGGATTTAGTATATTACCAAAAATAATAGCAGACATGTACGGAATGATGTATGAACTACCAGAAGTAATACTAGAATTCAATATTACCTATGCATTTGTAGGAATGATATCAGCAATGATATGTACAATAGGAGCAACAATATACTCATGTATAAAAGAACTATCACAAAAACCAGCAGTATTAATGAGACCAAAAGCACCAAAAATAGGAAAGAGAGTATTTTTAGAAAAAATACCATTTATATGGAAAAGACTAAACTTTACAAAAAAAGTAACAGCAAGAAATATATTTAGATATAAAAAAAGATTTCTAATGACAATAATAGGAGTAGGAGGATGCACTGCACTAATAATAGCAGGCTTTGGCCTAAGAGATGCTGTAACAGGAATGATACCATCACAATATGGAAAAATAAATCTATATGAAATGAATGTAAACTTAAAAGAAGAATACAAAAATGAAGAACTAGAAAACATAAATAATCAAATATTAGGATATGAAAACGTAGAAAACATATTAGATGTAAATGTACAATCAATAAAAATAGACAAAAATGATAATAATCAATCAATATCATTAATAGTACCAAAAGAAACAGAAAGATTAAATCAATTTATAATGTTACAAAAAAGAACAAATAATGATGAAAAATATGAATTAAATAACGAAGGAATAATAATAACAGAAAAATTAGCAAGACTATTAGACATAAAAATAGGAGACGAAATAAATATAATAAATTCAGATGATGTAGAAGCAAAAGTAAAAGTAAGTAATATAACAGAAAACTATATAATGCACTATGTATATATGTCACCAGAACTATATAATGAAATATTTAATACCAGAATAGGATATAATGTAATATATGCAAATACAAAAGAAATAGGAGAAGAACAAGAAAATATCTTAGGAGAAGAAATACTAAAAAACAATGAAAATATATCAGGAGTAGGATTTACATCAGTAACAAAAGATGCATTTAATGATGTAATGGAAACAATGAATTTAGTAGTATGGGTGCTAATAATAGCAGCAGGATTACTAGCATTTGTAGTATTATACAATTTATTAAATGCAAATATATCAGAAAGAATAAGAGAACTTGCAACAATAAAAGTACTAGGATTTTATGATAAAGAAGTATTTGAATATATATCAAGAGAAACAATAATATTAACAATAATAGGAACATTAGTTGGAGTAGGAACAGGATACTTTCTAACACTATATATAATAAAAACATGTGAATTAGATATACTAATGTTCAATCCACAAATAACTGTATGGAGTTACTTATTTGGAATATTAATAACAATGTTATTCTCTATAATAGTAAATATAATAACATACTTTTCTCTAAAGAAAATAAACATGATAGAATCATTAAAAAGTGTAGAATAATAAAAGATAAGAAAAGAAATAAGTAGAAAATAAGTAAAAATGAGTAAAGAAAAAATGAAAAGTAAGTAAAAATAAACAAAAATGAATAAAGAAATAAGTAAAGAAAGAAAGCAAAAAAACAAGTAAAGAAACAAAATAATGATTATCTTTCTTTACTCATTTTTCTACTTATATATATATTAATATATATATAAATATATATAACATTTAAAAAACTCACTTTATTTCAAATTAAGAAGTTTGTAGGTAGAACAAATCTCACAATGATGACTACCAGAGCAAATGTGAACTCTATCTTTAAAAATAAGTTCAATAGTATCAATAAACTCATCTTTAGGAGAAATAAGGTGAATATTAATTCTTTGAGGAATCTTTCCAACTAAAGTATTAAGAGCATAATCATTTTGAGAAAATGAAATATCAGACAAATACTCAGAATCAAAATCCTCAAGAGGAATAATATTATTATCATCATCTAATAAAATAGACTCTTTATTCACATAAATCAAATTAACTGTAATAGGTTCAGGAATTTTAGAATCAACATAGAATTTAAGTAAAGAAACAAACTCTAAATATTCTTTATCCATAACAAACTTACTAACAGCACTCTCTAAAACCTCATCAATATAATCAGTATAATCTTTAATTCTAAAATTCACAAAACCATCAAGAACAATACACTTATGTTCTTTAATATAATTAAATACACTATCAGAAATAAGATAATTACCTAAGTCGCTCTTAATAAGAGAAAACTCATTCAAAATAGAAAGTTTATCCTTCTCATCAAAATAAAAATATTCACTAGAAATTAATCTCTTTAAAATTCTAGGTTTGTAAAAATAAACAATAGAATCAGACAAAGCATTAGATAAAAAATGATAAAAAGTATCAATATCATTACCCTTGTAATGTACAATTGTATTTAAATAATTTTTAAAATCATGTTTAGAATAATATATGTCTGGAATATTACAATTATTTAGCTTTTCAGATAAAAAAGACTGAATATTTGGATTATTATCTTTGATACAAATAGAAATCATAAAATCCTCCCCAAAGTAGTATCTACCATATAACATATATTATTCCAAAAAAATAATTTTGCTATTGAAAATATAGGCTAAATATAATATAATTTAAATCAATCAACCAAAATCAACCAAAGGGGACGGGCTTTTTTGGTTGAAAAAATAAAATAAAAAGTAATAATTAAAGGAGTTTTAGATGGAGAAAACAGAAATAGATGATGAAGTTATTGATGTATGGGTGACTAAAAGAAACGGAATGAATGAGAAGGTAAAAACATCAAAATTTAATTGGTGTGCTTTTTGGTTTGGAGGTTATTATTTTCTATATAGAAAAATGTATTTAATAGGAATACTAGATTTAATAATTTCTATTGTAGTAAGCTTTTTTTCTATAATATTTAGTTTTATGTATTCACATATATATTTACAATTTTTAGTATCATGGGTAATACCAATAGTAAATGGATTTATATTTTATCCACTATATAGGATGCATATAAAAAATACACTAAATAAAAATGTAAATCAAAACTTCAGTCCAATACAAGTAGCACAAAAAAAGGGAGGAGTTAACTCAGGAGCAGTTGGAATTGCAATTGGTGTTATGTTCTTTATATATATCATGCTATTTATTTTCTTAGTAAGTATGGCACTTGTAATATATAATATATTTGAAGGTGGAAGATATATTTATAATAATTTTGATAAAGACGAAATATATCAATATTTTGACTCATATATAGATAGACAAAAGCCAAAGGGATTAGAAGATTATGACTTTGATATTTAAGGAAAAAGTTATATAAAAATACATAAGACAAAATAAATGAAAATTAATACATAGTAAAAAATATAAAATGAAAAAGGAGAACGAAGTGTTAGAAGAACTAAAAAAAGAAGTAAAAAAGTTATATTCATTAGAAGAAAAATTAACAGATGATTTTGAAATTGATTATCCAACTAAATTATCTTTAGAAGTGCAAAAACAATATGAAAAAATATTTAATAAAGTATTAGAAATATGTAAAAAAGAAAAAATTAAAGACTATGAAGTTTTTGATAAAAAATATAATATATTTGAAGAAGGATTAGAAGATTTCATAGAAAATATAAAAGAATTTTTCATTATATATTCAGGAGATAGCAAAGATGATGCTAAAAAAGAATTAGATGTTTTTCAAAAGATTTTAAATCAATTTAATATTAATAAAAAAGAAAAACAAGATTTAAAGTTATATATTTTAAATGATACAAGATATATAGGAGATGAAAATAAAGCAGAAGAATTATTACAAGACTTTATAAAAAAATATCCAAAAAATGAAGAAGGATATAATACAAAATGCAATTGGGAACTTGAGAAGAAAAAGCCTGATATGGAAAAAGTAGTAGATATAATAATGGAATCAAAAGAAAATGAAGCATTAGTAGATGATGAAGATATTTACGAATCTGTTATAAACTACTATAAGAAAAAAGGAGATAAGAAAAAAGAAAAACAATTTAAACAAATGCTACAAGATATAAAAGAAAAGCAGTATTTTGATGAAGATATGTTTGATGAAAGTGATATATTTGAAGATGATTTTAGCTATGATGATGAAATAGATGGTGAAGAACTTGATGATTTAATAATAGAAGAAATAAGAGAAGTTGCAGATGATAAAGTTTCTAAAAATAAAACTTTTGAAGACTATATAAAAGGAATGAGCGATATAAAAAAGTTTAATTTTTTAGGACCACAAGCAGTATTTATGAAAGAAAATGAAAGAAATCAAGTAATAAATAATGTAAGTGAATATATTTCTAAAAATTATAAAACTATACTAAAAGAAAATCTAAAATATATGCCAAAAGATCTAATAGAATTTTTAAAAACAGTGCCAGATAGCGGAATAAAGGAAATAGGATTAAAAAATAAGTTTCCATCAGACATTGATGAAATAATGAAAAAATATACATTAAATATATTCTTAATCGCTTTTTGGCAATTAAAAGGTATGAAATTATTAATAGCTGTACCACTTATAAGTAATATAAAAAATGATTTAAAAGATAAAGATGTAAAAAAAGAAAATAAAAAATTTAATGAAATACTAAATTTAGTAAATGGAATTATTAATTTATATGGTGCGGTAAAAGCTAAAGAGATATATAATCTTGTATTAAAAATTTATGAAAAAGATGGAATAAACCAAGAAACGGATATTGAGTATTTTTCAAAACTTCTATTCATTATATGTAATTTATTAAATATTGCTAGTATAAAATTTAATGAAAAGGGAATAGAATATATTTACAATAATAGTTTAGATGAAAAAACGGCAAAAAGTATAATGAAGAAGCAAAGTGAAATCAAAGTACTTCCTAAAGAAGAGTATTTGAAATATAGTAAGGAAAATTTTTGGAAGGACTTTAATGGATATAAAAAGCTAAAAAGAGAATTAAATAGTAGAATGTTTGGAGAACAATTAATCCCTATAATTGATGGAGTATTAGCTATGTATGTACCAGAAAAACAAATAGGAAGTAAACGTTCAGATGAAATAATAAATAAATTATTTGAAGAAATGAAAAAAGCAAATAAAGAATTGGGAATCCCATTTGTAAATGAAAATAAATTAAAAGCATACTTTAAAGAAATAGATTTAGAAATACCTAAATGGAAATAATAAAGATAAACACAAAAGAAAGGAATAGAAAAATGCTTAAAACCCTTGATACTATATATATATATATATCGTAAGATTTAATAAAAAAGAAAAAGTAAACATAGAAGTAAAAAATAAAGCTATGTATTTTAGAAGAATCTAAAATGCATAGTTTTTTAGTTTGAAAAAATTAGGAGGATAAAATGAAAAAGTTAATTAGAAAAATACAAGGAATAACACTAGTATCATTAGTAGTCACAATAATAATATTGCTAATATTAGCAGGAACAGCAATAACGCTAACTATTCGGAGAAGATGGAATATTTACAAAAGCAAAAATGGCAACAGAAAGATATAAAGAAGAAATAAAAGAAAAAATGGAAATATTAAAAGCTAATACAATGATAGATGGTAATGGAAAAATTAATATTCAAGATTTTTTAAATAACTTAATAGAAGAAGGCATAATAGAAAGTAGTGATGATATAACAAATAATGAAGATGGAACATATACAATAACTACAAATGATGGATACATTATGGATATATCAAAAAGTGAAAATGGAACTGATATTGAAATAGAATATGTAGGAAAAGGAGAAGTATCAGAGGTAAAAATAAATAGTATAAAAGTAATAAGCAAAACAACAAATAGCATAAATGTAGAAGTAGATGCAAGCAATAGTAGTGGAGCAAAATATACATATTCATATAAAAAAGAAGATGAAGAAGAGTATCATATAGCAAAAGAAAAAACAGAGGAAAAAATATATAAATATGAAAATTTAGAAGCAAATAAAGTATATAATATAAAAGTAGAAGTAGAAAATAGAGGAATAAAAAAAGAAGAAATAATAAATGTATTAACAGAAGAACTACCAATAGGAGCAATAACAATAGGAGAAGTAGTATGGGAAAATGGAAAAGCAAAAGTAAATGTCAATATTAATAAAGAAATACAAGAAAATTTAAGACTAGAATATAAAATAAATGAAGGAGGAAATTGGACAACAATATAAGATGGAGGAACAATAGAAAACTTAGAACATAATCAAACAGTATATGTAAGACTAACAGATGGAACAAATGAAACAGAATATGCAAGTACAAAGAGAGAAGATACTATACCACCTATAGTAAATATATCTACATCTGATATAACACAAACAAGTGTAAAAATAACTGTAACAGCAAGTGATAAGCAAAGTGGACTAGCTAATACTAATGCATATAGCTATTATTTAAATGATAGTTTAGTTATATCAAATAATACTAACAATTATACATATACTAATCTAACACCAAATACCGATTATACATTAAAAGTAATAGTTACAGATAATGCTGGAAAAACTACAGAACAATCAACCCATATAACCACTAAAAGAGAATTAATAACTTTTACAATAAGTGATTGGGTAACAGAAGAAGAATATACAGCAGAAAAAGGAATGACGTGGAGAGAATGGGTAGAATCTGAATATAATACAACAAGTTTATTAATAACAAAATATGATTTAGTAGCATATGATTATAACTTGGGTGAACCCCGGAATGCCCGAAATTGGAAATGTTACAGTATATGCAGATGACATTATAGACGAAAATAAAAAATATTATGATGGTTATGGATATGTTTTATATCAAATTATATGAAAATGTGTGTTATTAAAAGTAAATAAAACTATGTATAATCATACAATAGACATATCTAATATAAAATATGGATTCTTTAAATAGATTCCATATTTTTATATATTTTTTTCTAAAAACCATAGCAATTTAAAAACATTAATGGTAAAATACAAGAGTAGAAATGTAAATCGGAGGAAAAATAAATGCCTAGAGGAAGGAAAAGTAAGAAAAAACAAATGCAGAAAAAGCTAAATATTACAGTAGCTGTTTTAATAGTACTTAGTATACTTAGTGCAGTATTAATATATACACAATCTGGGTACTTAGGAAAAACACTAAGCCCAGCATTAGGTGGAATATTAGGGTATATAAAATATTTACTTCCAATAGGTCTTTTTTTCATAGCAATATATTTAGCATATGATAAAGACACAAAATATTATCTTCCCAAAGTATTAATGCTAATATGTATATTAGTATTATTAGATGTAGTACTGAGTTCTTATCAAATATCAAATAATAATATAGATATATCACAAAATGTAGATACAGCATTAAAACAAGCATATACATTAGGAACAAAAGATATAGGTGGAGGAGTAATAGGAACAGCAATAGCAATTCCACTAATAAATTTAATAGGAATACTAGGAACAGTAATAGCAGCAATAGGTCTTTCTACAATAATGATAGTATTTATATTCGGACTTCACCCAGCAGATGCAATATCTAATTCACTAGATAAATTAGCAGAAAAAAGAGCATTAAGAAATAAAGAAAGACAAGAAAATAAATCAGAAAACATAAATGAAACAGAAGTAAAAGTAAAACCAGAAACAAGAAAAGAAAGAAAACTAAGAGAAAAACTAGAAAAAGAAAAAGCAAAATCTGAAAGAAAAGAAAATCTAGAAGAACAAATAACAATAAACCTAAACGAACCAAAAAAATATGACCATTCTAAAGATAACTTAGATACATCAATATTCTCTAAGAAAGAAAATGCATCAAAATCTGTAATTAATACTGTAAACAATCAAGATGAACTATTTGCAAGTGAAGAAGAGCAAAAAGAAACTAAAACAAAAGAAGTATTAAAACTAGACCATGGAATAACAGTAGAAGATGAACACTATGAATTTCCACCAATAACACTACTTTCACCAGGAAAAGGACCATCTGATCAAAATAGTGAAAAAGCCCTTTTAGCTACAGCAGAAAAATTAAGAAGGACACTATATAGTTTTGGGGTATCAGCAAAAGTAGAAAATGTATCAGTAGGACCAGCAATCACAAGATATGAATTAGCACCAGCAGAAGGTGTAAGAGTAAGCAAAATAGCAAATCTATCAGATGATATAGCATTAAGCTTAGAAGCAGAAACAATAAGAATAGAAGCACCAATACCAGGAAAACATACAGTAGGAATAGAAGTACCAAATAAAGAAAAAAATATGGTACCACTACGAGATATAATAGAATCAGATGAATTTATAAATAATAAATCAAAATTAGCATTTGCACTAGGAAAAAATGTAGCAGGAGAAATAGTTGTAACAGACATAGCAAAAATGCCACATGTTTTAATTGCAGGAGCAACAGGTTCAGGAAAATCAGTATGTATAAATACATTAATTACAAGTATAATATATAAAGCAAAACCTAGTGAAGTAAAACTACTTATGATAGACCCAAAAGTAGTAGAATTATCTATATATAATGGAATACCACATCTACTTATACCAGTAGTAACAGATCCAAAAAAAGCAGCAGGAGCATTAGCATGGGCAGTACAAGAAATGGTAAAAAGATATAGTCTATTTGCAGAAAAAAAAGTAAGAGACATGAAAGGGTATAATAGTTTAGCAGAAAAAGAAGGAAATCAAAAATTACCACATATAGTAGTAATAATAGACGAACTTGCAGACCTTATGATGGTAGCAGCAAAAGATGTAGAAGATGCAATATGTAGACTAGCACAAATGGCAAGAGCAGCAGGAATGCATTTAGTAATAGCAACACAAAGGCCATCAGTAGATGTTATAACAGGAATAATAAAAGCAAATATACCATCAAGAATAGCGTTTTCAGTATCATCACAAGTAGATTCAAGAACAATATTAGATGGAGCAGGAGCAGAAAAATTATTAGGAAAAGGAGACATGTTATTCTATCCCTCAGGAGCACCAAAACCAACAAGAATACAAGGAGCATTTATATCAGACGAAGAAGTAGAAAGCATAGTCAAATTCTTAAAAAAAGACGGAGAAACAGTATATGATGAGAATATATTGGAAACAATAGAAAATAATGGTGCACCAGAAAAAGTGCCAGTAGAAGAAGATGAAGAAGACAAAACAGACCCACTATTAGATGAAGCAATAGAAATGGTAGTAGAAACTGGACAAGCATCAACATCATTTATACAAAGAAGATTTAAAGTAGGATATGCAAGAGCAGGAAGAATAATAGACCAAATGGAGCAAAGAGGAATAATATCAGGATATCAAGGAAGTAAACCAAGAGAAGTGTTAATGACAAAAGAAAGATGGGAAGAACTAAAAATGTCACCAAGTGATATGAGAATAGATGCAAAAACAGAAGAAAACCAGTCAGAAGGAGAATAGTTTTAAGTGAAAAAAAAGCTTTTAAAAAAAGACTATAATGAGGAACTAGAAGAAATAGCAGAAAGTAAAAGGTTTGAAAAAGAAGCACAAAACCTTTTACTTAGTATGCTATATAAAGTAGAAATTGCATATGACGACTATAAAACCACAAAAAGAGAAGTACCAGAAAAAGAAGAATTTATAAAAGAAATTGTAGAAATTGTAAAAAGAAACGTAAGAGAAATACAAATAGCAAAACCAAACTCAGAATTAGAAAAAATATTAGAAAAAACAAGATGTAAAATCCTAGAAGAAGAACCAGAAAACGAATACAACAATGAACAAAAAGTAATATTTTTCCCAAATGAAAAAGTAGTATTATTCAGTATAGTAAGAGCAGGACTAGAAAAAATAAGAAATAATTTAAAAATAGAAGAAAAAAGTATAATTTCATTATTAGAAATAGGAAAATGCATGTCATATTCAGAATCAATAAGAGACTTTAATGGATTTTCATGGCAAGCATTACCAAAAGATATAGAAAATATAGAATTAAATATAATATATACAAATTTACTCTTTTTATTAGGTAGAGAAACATTAAATAATATAACATGTAAAAATGTAGAACACTTAAAAAAATATATAAATCAAGATTTATATTATAAAATAGAAAAAATAGCATTAAAATATTATCTTTCATATGATGAAAAAAGAAAAGAAAAAATAGAAAAAGCAATAGAGCAAGACAAGATAAAATTAGAAAAGATGAAAAATCAAGAAAAATTCATAGAAGAAATTACAAAAGAAAAAAAAGAATTATTAGGAAAAATAAAAGAAATAGACGAATTAATTAATAACCCAGAAGATTTAAGAAAAAGATATTTAGAAGAAAATTCAAAACTACCTAATGAAAAGAAAATATTTAGTATAAGCCATTATGAAGAAATGTTACAAACTAAAAGAAAAAAAATACTAAATTCAATAGAAGAAAAAAATAGACTATTAAATCCAATAGAATATGTTAAAGAAAAAACAGAAATTGAAAACAAAATAGAGTATTATAACTCAATAGAAATAATAAACGTACTAGAAATTCAAAAAGACTTTTTAAAAGAAATGATAAAAAAAATAAATAACTTATCACAAAAAGAAGATGTTTTAGATGTAATATATGAAATAAGATATTTAAAAAATCTTCCAATAGATGAAAAAGGAAGTATTATGAAAGACAAAATAGACTTTAAAGAAATAGAAAAAGAAGCTATAACTAAAGGAATAGAGCAAAATCTAATAACACCAATATCAAATAACAAAGAATCAGACTATGAACTTATAAAAAGCATTTTTGATACAAAAAACATAAAATTAGAAGAACTACTAATAAGATTAGAAATAGAAGACGGAAAACTAAAATCAGAAATTTATGATGGAAATATACTAGATAGTACGAATTATATAACATTACAAAATGGAAGTAATGTTAGAATAAGAAAAACAAAAAAAGTAAAAATATTCAATTAAAAAACAAAGGAAGGAAAAATATGAAAGTAACATTTTTAGGAGCGACTGAAACAGTTACAGGCTCAAACTTTTTAGTAGAAGCTGCAGGAAAGAAATTCTTAGTAGATTGTGGGCTTCATCAAGGAAAATATGAAGAAGAACTATTAAATGAACAAGCATTTGATTATGATGTAAACAGTATAGACTTTATGCTACTTACACATGCACATATAGACCATTCAGGAAGAATACCAAAACTATATAAAGAAGGATATAGAAAACCAATATATGCTACAAAAGCTACATGTGACCTATGCAGTATAATGCTTCCAGATAGTGGACATATCCAAGAAACAGAAAATGAAATAAAAAATAAAAAAAGAAAAAGAAATGGAAAAAAGCCTATAGACCCATTATATACAGTAGAAGATGCAGAAAACTGTATGGAACTTTTTAATCCAGTACAATATGACCAAATAATAAATGTAGATGAAAATATAAATGTAAGATTTAATGATGCAGGACATATGCTAGGTTCAAGTATTATTGAAATATGGGTAAAAGAAGATGGAAAAGAAGAAAAAGTAGTTTTTAGTGGTGATATAGGAAACAATGACATACCACTATTATCAAGTCCTACAATGATAGACAGTGCAGACTATTTAGTAATGGAATCAACTTATGGAGATAGGCTACATTTAAGAAATGATGAAAAAGCCTCTATGTTCCTAGACATAGTATCAGAAACAATAGAAAATGGAGGAACTGTAGTAATACCATCATTTGCAGTAGGAAGGACACAAGAAATTCTGTATGAAATAGATAAAATAAAAGATATAAGAATAAATGATGAAGCATTTAGAAAAGAATATGAAACATTAATGAAAACAAAAGTATATGTAGATAGTCCACTTGCAACATCAGCAACAGAAGTATTTGAAAAAAACATGAATTTATTTAAACCAGAAATACAAGAATTCATAAAAAGAGGAGATAATCCACTAGACTTCCCAGGATTAACATTTACAAAAACAGTAGAAGAATCAAAAGCACTAAACATGTCAGACGAACCATGTATAATAATATCAGCAAGTGGAATGTGTGATGTAGGAAGAATAAAACACCATTTAAAACATAACATATGGAATCCAAAAAGTACAATACTATTTGTAGGATATCAGGCACCAGGAACGCTCGGAAGAAGAATAGTAGATGGTGAAAAGAAAGTAAAAATATTAGGAGAAGAATTTGCAGTAAAAGCAAGAATAGAATATATAGAAGGATATTCAGGACATGCAGACCAAGAAGGGCTATTAAACTTTGTATATTCATTTAGAAATAAAAGACCAAAAGCAATATTTTTAGTTCACGGAGAGCCACATGCACAAAATGCATTAAAAGATAAAATAGAACAAAATATAGAAACTAAAGTATTAATACCTAAATATGGAGATAAAATTGAACTTAATGAAGAACTAACACAATGTAAAGCATGTGAAAATCCAGTAGATAAACAAAAACAAAGAATTGAAATAATAAATAGAATGCAAGAATTAGAAGATGAAATAGAAGACATGAAACATAATTTAAAAGACCATATAAACTTATCATCAAATGCAGATATAGATATGGATAAACTAAATAATAGAGTAAACGAATTAAGAAAACAGATTATAGAAATAATGAATGAAAATTAAAGGAGAGGTTTTGCAAATGAAGAAATATTATAACGATGCTTTTGTAGGAAATAAAGATATTATAGCAAGTTTTAGTAAATGTGGAGAACTTTTAAGACTATATTACCCAAACCCAGACTATATGCAATATTGTGACTATTATCATACAGGAGTTAAGATAAACGATTCGAACATAATTTATCTTCACAATGATATAAATAACAAATATAGCCAATATTATGAAAAAGATACAAATGTACTTAATACAGAAATAGAAAATACATATTTTAAATTAAAAATAAAACAAACAGACTGTGCAATGCTTAATAGAGATATTTTTCTAAAGAAATATATATTTAAAAATGAAAATAATATAGACTTAGAATTAAAATTTTTAGTACATTCAAAAGTATTTTCATCATATAACAATACAGCTGGAGGAATGATTTTTAATGATGCACTAATACAGTATAGCCATAATTATACATGTGCTACATTCTCTAAAGAAAAATTATTAAGCCATCAACTAAATAATGTAGAATCAACAATAAGCTCAGGCTCAATCTTTGATAAAGACTATATAGGAATGAGTTCAGATTCAGCAATAAGTTATGACCTAGGAACTATAAAACCAGGAGAAACTAGAGAATTCTTTATGTTCATATATATATCATCAGGTCAAGATACATTATCAGAAGTAAAAGAAGAGATAGAAAAAGTAAGAAAATTAGATGTTGATAAAGAAATAGAAAAAGTCATAAAACATTGGAAAAAATATGTAGAAGAACACGATACATTAAAATTAAAACCAGACGGTTCAGAATATATGGACAAAATCATAAAAATATATAAAAGAACAATACTGTTAGCAGCACTTTTAATAAATGAAAAAACAGGAGGAATAGCAGCATCTTTAGAAGTAGATGAAGAAAGAGACAAATGCGGAAGATATTCATATTGTTGGCCAAGAGATGGAGTGTTAGTATATAAAGCATTAGACTTTATTGGCTTTGAAAATATGAGTAAAAAATTCTATGAAATATTTTTAAAAATGACACAAGAAAAAAATGGAATGTGGGAACAAAGATTTTATACAGATGGAAGACTTGCACCTTGCTGGGGATATCAAATTGATGAAACAGCAATAGTAGTTTATGGAGCATTAAGACACTATAATGTTATATTTAGAAAAACAGGTAAAAAAGATAAAAAGTTTTTAAAAGAAAATCTTAAAATGTTAGAAAAAGCTGTAAAATTTTTAAAGAATTATATGGACTATATATTAGGCAATGAAGAAACAGAAGATGTAGTTAGGATGGAATTAGAAAAAGAATATAACTATAAAGATAGAGACCAAATATATAAGCATCCAAGTTATGACTTATGGGAAAATACAGAAGGAATACATCTGTATTCTTTATCAGCAATATATTGTGCTTTTGATTCTATGATAAAAATATATGATGAAGTAAATGAGTTATATGATAAAAATAGATTAAAACAAGATGATATAATAAATGAAAAGCAAAAATTAGAAAAATATAAGAGACAAACAAAAGAATATATATTAGAAAATTTAGTAGATAAACAAAAAAATGTACTATTAAGAAATACTAAAGATAATTTAACAGATATAAGCGTATTAGGAGCAGTATTCCCATTTAGAGTATTCGGTCCAAAAGAAAAAGTTGTCTTAAATACAGTAGAGCAAATAAATATGACATTAAGAACATATTCAGGTGGATATTTAAGATATCAAAATGATGCGTACTTAGGAGGAAATAATCCATGGATAATAGCTACATCATGGATAGGACTATACTTTAATGTTGTAGGAGACAAAAAAAGAGCAAATGAATGTTTAAACTTTGTTGTACAAAGTGCAAATGAACATGGACTTTTAGCAGAACAATCAAATAGTGATTTAAATGAAAGATGGGTTATAGGATTAGCTTGGTCACATGCGTTATTTATAGAGTTACTTATGTATATAAAAAACAAAAAAGATTTTAGTGAAACTTAAAAACTTTTCAACCAAAGGGGACGGGCTTTTTTGGTTGAACTGTTGCTTGTAAGCTAGTAGTATCAAGAAAAAATATAATG
>CALXQA010000024.1 GCA_944390335.1 uncultured Clostridia bacterium | reverse complement strand
ATAGTGTTTACCTCCTGTAATAAAATTTATCAACAACTGTGACAACACCCAACTAGTTTTATTACTTGTAACCTTGCACGAAATGAAAGTTCAAAGACTTATCTAACTAATTACCAATTAATAATAAAACTGTGGCAATATTCTATCTTAAGTAGTTAAACTACAAGGAGGAATAAGAGTCCACAGTGTTAATAGTAAAAATTATATCACGAAAGTGACATAATATAAAGTTTTTTGAGGGTACTTTAAACCCTAAATATATTATACAAGGAGGAAATTGTAATGAAAAAAATTGTTTTAGGAATTGAAGGAATGCATTGTGAAGGATGTTCTAGTAGGCTAACTAGAGTATTAAATGCATTAGAAGGAGTAAAAGAGGCAAAAGTAAGTTTAGAAGAAAAGAAAGCAGATATTGAATATAATGAAGATGAAGTAACAATTGAAGAAATAAAACAAGCAGTTGAAGATGCAGGATTCCAAGCTGTGGAGGATTAATAAAATATGAAAAAAGTATTAATAAAAATAGGTGGTATGACATGTAGTGCATGTTCAAGTGGACTAGAAAAATACTTAAATAGACAAGAAGGAATAGAGAGTGCATCAGTAAATTTAGTAATGAACAATGCTAGTATACAATATGACGAAAATAAATTAAAACTAGAAGATATAGAAAAATATATAAATAAAGCTGGGTTTGAAAGCCTTGGAATTGATAACTTTAAAAAAGAAAATAAAAAGGAAAACAATAAAAAGTATTATTTAATTATATTGACAGTACTAGCAATTATAACAATGTATATATCAATGGGACATATGGTAGGACTTCCAAGTATTCCTTTAATAGATATGCATATAAACCCATTAAACTATGCTATATCATTATTAATTTTATCAGTAATATCATGCTTTATTGGAAAAGATATATTAAAAAATGGATATAAAAATCTAATTCATAAAACACCTAATATGGATACATTAGTTGGGCTTGGAGTATTTAGCAGTATGATATATAGTATATTTGGAACATATATGATATATAGAGGAAATTTAGAATATGTCCAAAATTTATACTATGAATCAGCAGTAATAATCATATTTTTTATAAAAATTGGAAAATATATAGAAAATAGAAATAAAAATAAAACAAAAGAAGCTATAGAACAATTAATGATGATTACTCCAAAACATGCAACAATTATAAAAGATGGAAAAGAAAAGCAAGTTACAATAGATGAAATAGCAAAAGGAGATATTGTTATTTGTAAGCCTGGAGAGAAAATTGCAGTAGATGGGGTAATACTAGAGGGAATAACACATATAGATGAATCATTTATAACAGGAGAAAGTATACCAGTAAAAAAAGAAAAAGGTAGTAAGGTAATAGCAGGAAGTATTAATTATGAAGGAACAATAGAATATAAAGCAGAAAAAATAGGAAAAAACTCTACTGTTTCAGAAATAGTAAAAATGGTAGTAGAAGCATCAAGTAAAAAAGCACCAATAGCAAAAATAGCAGATAAAATTAGTGGATATTTTGTACCAATAGTAATGTGCATTGCATTTTTAGCACTGATATTCTGGTTAATTATTACAAAAGATTTTTCTTTTGCAATAAATATATTTATAACTGTACTTGTAGTTGCATGTCCTTGTAGCTTAGGATTAGCAACTCCACTGGCAATAGTAGTAGCATCAGGTGAAGCAAGTAGAGAGGGAATATTAATAAAAAACAATGAAGTATTAGAAAATGCGCATAAAGTAAAAACAATAGTATTTGATAAAACAGGAACACTTACAAAAGGAAAACTAGGAATATCAAAAATGTATAATTATTCAAAAATAAGTGATGAAAATATATTAAAAATAATAGCAAGTATAGAAGCAAAATCAGAACACCCAATAGCCATAGGAATTGTAAAAGAGGCTAAAGAAAAAAATATTAACTTAGAGAAAATATCAGAATTTAAAAATTTAGCAGGATTAGGAGTTAGTGCAATATATAAAGAAAATAAATATTATATAGGAAATAGTAAACTCTTGAAAGAAAATAATATAAAACCAAAAGAAGATGACGAAAATGTCTTACAAGAAGAAGGCAACAGCATTTTGTATTTAGCAAATGAAAAAGAGGTTATGGCTTTAATTGGTGTAAAAGATACTCTAAAAGAAAATGCTAAACAAGTTATAGAAAAATTAAAAAAGAATAAAAAACAGATAGTAATGCTTACTGGTGATAATAAAAAAACAGCAAATAAAATTGCTAAATATTTAGGTATTGATAATGTAAAAGCAGAAGTTATGCCTAAAGATAAATCATTAGAAATAGAAAAAATAAAAAAAGATGGATTAGTTATGATGTGTGGAGATGGGATAAATGATAGTGTAAGTTTAGTAAAAGCAGATGTAGGAGTATCAGTTGGAAGCGGAACAGATATTGCAATGGATAGTAGTGATGTAGTTCTAATGAATGATAACTTAAACAAAATAAATAATTTAATAGAAATAAGTAGACTTACAGTAAGAAAAATAAAGCAAAATTTATTTTGGGCATTTTTTTATAACATATGTATGATACCAATTGCCATAGGAATACTAGAGCCACTAGGTATAGTAATGAATCCTATGCTAGCTTCAATTGCAATGACAATAAGTAGTATAAGCGTTACATTAAATAGTTTAATTTTAAAAAAACAAATAAAAAAGCAGCTATAATGCTGCTTTTATAAATTAATTTTAATGTTATTATCATTAAATAACTTTTTGTAATTAGAAAATTCTGAACTTTGCATATATCTATTAATATTTTTTATTTCAACTCCAGAATTAAAAGATAAAGTATTTAAAGATATATTAGTATCACTGTTATCTAAAAAATTCTTTAAAGTATTTTTATCAATTTCATCTTTAGACTTACAACTTGGACATACATCATCTTTTGATGCAAAAAAACAGCCACAACGAGAACATGTATTAAATTTCATATTAACTATCATTCCTTTCCTCATATGTTTGACAAAATTCGATAATATTTTAACATAAAATATATAAAAAATAAAGAGGTTATTAAAATAAAATTGTAATTAGTGAAAAAGTAGTGTATAATATAAAAGCATAAAAAATAAAAGATATAAGAAAGGAATGTAATGGAAAATTTATCTACATATTTTTTACTATTTATTATATATTCTTTTTTAGGCTGGGTAATGGAAGTAATAGATTGTTCTATAATAGAAAAGAAACTAGTAAATAGAGGATTTTTATTAGGACCAGTGTGTCCAATTTATGGGTGCGGTGCACTTGTAATAACTTTAATGCTTACTAATTATAAAGATGATTGGATTATTGTATTTTGTATGGCTGTAATTTTATGTGGTATAATAGAATACTTTACTAGCTGGGCAATGGAAAAAATATTTAATACAAGATGGTGGGATTATAGTCATAACAAGTTCAATATAAATGGAAGAATATGCTTAGAAACGATGATACCATTTGGAATATTAGGACTAGCTATAATATATGTACTAAATCCATTTTTCTATAACTTATTAAGCTATATACCACAAAATATAACAAATATCATAAGTATAATAATATTGATAATCCTTATAACAGATGTTATACTTTCCTTTAAAGTAATATCAAAAGTAACAAAAGCAGTAAAAAATATATCAATAGATACTAAAAAAGATAGTACAAATGAAATAACCAAAAAAGTAAAAGAAACTATAAAAGATATGTGGGGCGGAAAAAGACTTCTTGAAGCATTTCCTACATTTGAAACTTTTAAAGCTAAAGTAAAAGAAGTTGCAAATGATACAGTAGAGAAAAGTAAAAAAGTTATAGAAAAAGGAAAAGAAGTAGCAAATAAGAAAATTGAAATAAAAAAGAAAAAGTAATATATAATTAATATTGTTTAATTAAGTATTAGAAAATAAAACAAAAAAAGCCTTGCAATAGGGCTTTTTTTTTGATATAATATAATCTGTTGAAAAATACACACATAAACAGAGTTGAAAATAGTGCCTAAAAACTGGTAATTTCAATGTAGATGTTTATGGAGGAATAAAACTAAAAGGAGGAATAAAAAATGGCAGTAGTTGCAATGAAACAATTACTAGAAGCAGGTGTTCATTTTGGACATCAAACAAGAAGATGGGATCCAAGAATGGCAGAATATATATTCCAAGCTAGAAATGGTATCCATATTATTGACTTACAAAAGACATCAAAAAAATTAGATGAAGCATATGCATTCATAAAAGAACAAGCAGAAGAAGGAAAAACAATTCTATTTGTAGGAACAAAAAAACAAGCACAAGAATGTGTAAAAGAAGCCGCAGAGAAAAGTGGTATGTTCTACGTTAGTGAAAGATGGTTAGGAGGAACATTAACAAACTTCAAAACTATCAGAAAAAGAATAGAAAGACTAAAAGAATTAGAAAGAATGCAAGAAGATGGAACATTTGATGTTTTACCTAAAAAAGAAGTCATATTATTAAAGAAAGAAATGGAAAAACTAGAAAAAAATCTAGGTGGAATAAAAGATATGGTAGTAATACCAGATGTATTATTTGTAGTAGACCCTAAAAAAGAGCATATAGCAATAAAAGAAGCAAGAAAATTAGGACTACCAATAGTAGGATTAGTAGATACAAACTGTGATCCAAACGATGTAGACTATGTAATCCCAGGAAACGATGATGCAATAAGAGCAGTAAAATTAATTACAGACGTATTAGCTAATGCAGTTATTGAAGGAAAACAAGGAGAAAGTCTAGAAATAGATACAGAAGAACAACCTGTAGAAGACGAAGATGAAATGAGTATGGAAGAAATTGCATTAAGCGAAGAAGACTCAGAAGAAAATAAATAAATTTAATAAAAGGGAGGAATTTATTATGATTACTGCAGCTCAAGTAAAAGAGTTAAGAGAAAAAACAGGTGCAGGTATGATGGACTGCAAGAAGGTTTTGACAGAAACCAATGGAGACGAAGAAAAAGCAATAGAATTATTACGTGAAAGAGGAATTATGAAGGCAGCTAAGAAATCTGATAGAATTGCAGCAGAAGGATTAGTTGAAACATATATATCTGAAGATGGAAAAGTAGGAGCTATTGTTGAAGTAAACGCTGAAACAGACTTTGTAGCAAAAAATGCAGATTTCCAAGCTTTTGTTAAAGATGTAGTTAAGCAAATAGCAATAAATAATCCAGCAAGTGTAGAAGAATTACTATCACAAAAATATATAACAAATAATGCACTTACAGTACAAGAAGTATTAACAAATAATATAGCAACAATCGGTGAGAACATGTCTATAAGAAGATTTAAAAGAATAGAAACTACTGGAAAAGTAGCAAGCTATATACATGGCGATGGAAAAATAGGTGTATTAGTAGACATGGAAAATGCAGATGAAACTTTAGCAAAAGATATATGTATGCATATTGCAGCAGCTAAACCAGAATACTTATCAGAAAAAGAAGTGCCAGAAGAAAGAGTAGAAAAAGAGAAAGAAATACTAAAGGCACAAGTTATAAATGAAGGAAGACCAGAAGCAGTTGCAGAAAAAATAGTAGCAGGAAGACTTGGAAAATTCTATAGTGAAATTTGTTTACTAGATCAAGAGTTTGTAAAAGATCCAAGCAAAAAAGTTGGAGAACTAATAAAATCTAAAAATGCTACAATAAATTCATTCATAAGATATGAAAAAGGTGAAGGGATAGAGAAAAAAGAAGAAAACTTTGCAGAAGAAGTTGCTAAACAATTAAAATAATAATATAATAAAGAAGTCACTTAATGTGGCTTCTTTATTATGATAGTCAATATATAATAAAAAGGAGCGTGAAAATGGAAGAAATAAATAGAATATCTATAATTGGTGGACCAGGTACAGGAAAAACAACTCTAGCCATAAATTTAGGAAATGAATTAAAACTTCCAATATATCATATGGATCAGATAGCACATTTACCAAATTGGATAAAAAGGACAAAAGAAGAAAGAGATAAAATAATTTTAGATAAAATAAATGAGAACAAATGGGTTATAGACGGAACATATAAAGGGACTTTAGAAAGTAGAATTAAGAAATCTGATTTAGTTATATTTCTTAATTATTCTACATTATCTAAGATAAGTGGAATAATAAAAAGATATATAAAGGGTAGAGGAAAAGAAAAAAGAGAACTACCAGGTTGCAAAGAAAAAATTAGTTTAGAATTTTTAAAATACACATTTACTTGGAATATAAAGCAGAGAAAGAAAATAGAAGATATATTAAATAAAAATAATAAGAAGGATATATTAATATTTAAAAGTAGAAAAGAATTAAATAATTGGTATGAAGAAAAATTTAATAAGAAAATAGAGATAAATTGAGGAAAAAATGGAAGAGAATTATATTTGTCAAGAAAAGAAAATACATAAAATTGAAATTATGGAGGCTAAGAAAAAGGCTATTTCACTAGAAATGAATAGAGAGTTAGCAGAAATGTTTAAAGTATTTGCAGATAGAACAAGATTAAAAATTATTTATAGCTTATTAAATGAAGAATTATGTGTATGTGATTTATGTGAGTTATTACATTTAAGTCAATCGAATGTATCACACCAACTACAAATACTTAGAAGCTATAAGCTTGTTAAGTATAGAAAAGAGGGTAAACAAGTATATTATACACTTCAAGATGAACATGTAGATGCAATATTATGTATGGCTATTGCACACATAAAGGAAAAAATGGTATAGAATTATCAATATTAGTTATTTACAAAATAAAACAATAACTATATAATTAAATTGAAAAATAAATGTAAGGAGAAAATTAAAAATGGCTAAAAGCCTTGAGGCTGTATATATATATATATATATATCGTAAGATTTAATAGAAAAAGAAAATATGGACATAGAGAAACTATGTATATTATGCGAACGTAAAATCGTATATTATACATAGTTTATTTTATTACTATTATGCAATGATAAATACTTGCAAATATAAAAATGCTATGATATAACATAATAAAGAATAAAGCAAAAGAAAATAGAAATAATAAACATAGGGGGGAAGAAAAGTGGAAAGAAGAATAAAAAAGATAAGAATAGATATAAAAGGAATAACGCTAGTAGCATTAGTCGTAACAATAATAGTTCTATTAATTTTAGCAGGAGTAGCGATTTCATTTACTATAGGAGATAATGGAATATTTAGAAAAGCACAGGATGCAAGTAAAATATATGAAAATGCACAGAAAAATGAAACGATAAGCTTAGAAGAAATAAGCAATTATATAGATGATGTAAATAAAGGAAATATAAATAATGGAGAAGATGAAGAAGAGATAAATAAAAATGAACCCAATGCACCAATATTAAAAACAGGAATGACAGCAATAAAATTTAATGAACCAACAGAAACAAGTAATGGAACTGTAATAGAGACAAATACAAATGATAGTTCATGGTATAACTATGATGAAAAGAAATGGGCAAATGCAAGAACAGAAGATGGAAGTATGTGGGTATGGATTCCAAGATTTGCATATAGAATAGATGAGTCTAATGAAACAGTAGATGTAGTATTTTTACAAGGAACAAGTGATAATTATTATGATGAAGAAGGAATATTAAGAGAAGCAAAAAGATGTAAAAGCGCAGATGATATAGTAGATACAACTACAGGTTTTACAGTCCACCCAGCATTTACAGATGAAAGCATGATAGGATATAGAAATGGAGGCTGGGATAGTGAAATAGAAGGAATATGGGTAGCAAAATTTGAAGCAGGATATGCAACTAGTGGAGAAAATACGGCTCCTATAAAAGCAAGTAGTGTAAATTATACACAGACACAAGTATGGTCAGCAGCAGTAGAAAATGGAACAAGTTCGGAGGCAAGTATATCAGCAAGAAATTGGTTAGATGAAATATACGGAGAAACAGAAACAAAGATAAAATATCCAACTTTTCAAGGATCGGCTTATTCAATGAACTATATATCTATAGGAGATGCATATAGTATTAGTAGAACACTAACAGAAAATGAAAATATATATGGTTTAAGTTCAGATGCAGATAGTCATATGATGAAGAATAGTGAATGGGGAGCTATTGCATACTTAACTCAAAGTAAATATGGTGTATATGATAAAGAAATAGTAATAAATAATCATAATGAAAATAGTGGAGGAACAAGTAGTACAAAAGCAGAAGGAAATAATTTAGCAAGCGTATATGCAGTAACAGGATATAATAATACAGGAAAGAAATGGAATGAATATTTAGGAGAAGATGAAAGTCCATCAACTACTGGAAACATGTATGGAATATATGATTTATCAGGAGGCTTGTGGGAATGGACAACTGGATATATAAATAATGGAAGTAGTAGCTTAATAGATTGTGGAAGTTCATATGTTATAGGAACATCAAATAAGTATTCTACAGTATATCCATATAGTGATGAAGGAGCAAATGATACAGAAAAAGAAAAAAATAATTATAAATTAAATACAAAAATATATGGAGATGCAATAAGAGAAACATCAATAGATGGTACAGGAAATTCTAGCTGGAATGAAGATGATTCTTATTATGCTAGAAATAATAATACATTTTTTATACGAGGTGGAACATTTAATATGGGCGATAATTCTGGAAGCTTAACTTTTAATAATGCAAATGGAGCTAGTGTTTTTAGGTATGGTTTTCGTAGTGTACTTATATAATGAAAGAAGGTTTAAATATGGAAAGAGGTAAACTTTTGAAAAAATGTTGACAGTAACATAAAAGTATGATAAAATAATCTAGCATATGTGGGTAAAAACACATATGCTAAAAAAGTTATAAAATAAAAATAATATAAAGTTATAACTGGAGGTGTATAAAATGGCTACAAAAGGAGCAAGAGAACATATAACTTTAGAGTGCACAGAATGTCACAATAGAACATATGTTACAGATAAAAACAAAAAGAATAATGCAGAAAGATTAGAAATAAAAAAACATTGTAAATTCTGCAAAAAACATACAACACATAAAGAAACAAAATAAGCCTTTTTAAGGGGGAATAAAAAATGCCTAAAAATAATAAGAAGAAACAATCAAATGGCAAAAAGAAAGTAGAAAAAGTTAATAATTCTTTAGAAGAACTTAAAGAAAAAGAATTAGAAGCAGAAACAGAAGAAGTAGTTGATGCTGAAAAAGAAACAGCAAATAAAGAAGAAAAGAAAGCTAGTAAATCTCAAAAGAAAGAAAAGAAAAATAAAGCCATAGAAAAAAATGCTAAAAAAGATAAATCAAATAAAAAAAGTTGGTTTAAAGACTTTAAAGCAGAACTAAAAAAAGTTACATGGCCAAAGGGAAAAGAATTATTTACAAATACTGTTGTAGTAATTGCAGTAGTTTTGATTGTATCAGTATTTATATTAATATTAGACTTTGCATTTGAATTTTTAAATAAATTTGAAGTAGAGCAAGTTAAAAAGGTTCAAAATAGTATATCAGTAGAAGCAGAAAATACTACTAATGTAAATGAGACTGTAGAAAACGAAGAAAATACTGTATCAAATGAAACAGGTAATGTAATAGAAAACAGTGCTGAACAATAAATATAAGGAGGCTAAAAGTATGTCTCAAAAAGATTATGATTTAAAGCCAAGATGGTATGTTGTACATACATATTCTGGATATGAAAATAAAGTAAAAACAGACCTAGAAAAAACAATAAAAAACAGAGAACTACAAGAATATTTCTTTGATATAGTAGTTCCAATGGAAGAGCAAATAGAAATAAAAGAAGGACAAAGAAAAACCAACCTAAAGAAAGTTTTTCCAGGTTATGTTTTAGTAAAGATGATTGTAACAGAACAAACATGGTACATTGTTAGAAACACAAGAGGTGTTACTGGATTTGTTGGTTCAGGAACAGACCCAATACCACTTACAGATAGTGAAATAAGAAAAATGGGATTTGATATACAATCTATAAATGTAGATTATGAGTTAAATGACCAAGTAAAAGTTATAAATGGACCATTTACTGATTTCATAGGAGTTGTTACAGAAATTAATAAAGAAAAGCACAAAGTAAAAGTATTAATTTCAATGTTTGGAAGAGAAACACCAGTAGAGTTAGATTTCTCAGAAGTTGAAAAAGTAAACTAATTAAATAGTTAAAACGAATTAGTCAAGCTAATTCTTTTATAAATTATTTTTGATATACAAACCAAAGGAGGTGCATAAAAAATGGCAGGAAAGAACAATAAAGAAGAAGCAAAAGAGGTAATTATAAAATTACAAATACCAGCAGGAAAAGCAACACCAGCTCCACCAGTTGGACCAGCATTAGGTGGTAGTGGAGTAAACATTATGGACTTTGTAAAGCAATTTAATGATAGAACAGCAAAACAAGCAGGCCTAATTATACCAGTTGTTATTACAGTTCACAAAGATAAATCTTTTGACTTCATTACAAAAGAACCACCAATGGCTGTATTAATAAAAAAAGCAGCTAAAATTGAAAAAGGTTCTGGAAAACCAAATAAAGAAAAAGTTGCAAAACTTTCAAAAGCACAAGTTGAAGAGATAGCTAAAACAAAAATGCCAGACTTAAATGCTGCTTCATTAGAAGCTGCAATGAGCATGGTAAAAGGTACAGCTCGTTCAATGGGTGTAACAGTAGAAGAATAATATTAAATTGGGAGAGTAAATCTCGTTAAAACCAAAGGAGGTAAAAATGAAGAGAGGAAAGAGATATAAAGATAGTGCTAAATTAGTAGACTCAAAGAAATTATATCCAGCAAAAGAGGCAATAGAAATAATTGAAAAAATGCCAAAAACAAAATTTGATCAAACAGTTGAGTTACATGTAAAATTAGGAGTAGACTCAAAACATGCAGATCAACAAGTAAGAGGAACAGTAGTTCTACCAAATGGAACAGGTAAAACACAAAGAGTATTAGTATTTGCAAAAGGACCAAAAGCAGATGAAGCAAAAGCTGCAGGAGCAGACTTTGTAGGAGGAGAAGAACTAATACCAAAAATTCAAAAAGAAAACTGGTTTGAATATGATGTAGTAGTTGCAACACCAGATATGATGGGAGTTGTAGGAAGATTAGGAAAAGTATTAGGACCAAAAGGATTAATGCCAAACCCTAAATCAGGAACAGTAACAATGGATGTTACAAAAGCAGTAAATGAAATAAAATCAGGAAAAGTAGAATATAGATTAGATAAAAATAACATTATTCACTTAGGATTTGGAAAAGTTTCATTTGGAGCAGAAAAGCTATTAGAGAACTATGATGTTATAATGAATGCAATAATAAAAGCAAAACCAGCAGCAGCAAAAGGACAATACATCAAAAGTGTATCAATAGCAACAACAATGGGACCAGGTTTGTATATAGACCAAAAATAATTTATAATAGCCAAAGACAGTAGGCAATAGTAAGTCCTACCGAGGTTAAATAGGAGATAGAAAACCTATATTAGCCTCGAGGCTATATAGGTTTAAATTTATTTAGGAGGTGAATATTAAAATGGCAAATAAAACTGTAATTGCACAAAAAGAAGAACAAGTAAAAAACTTGGCTGAACATATTAAAGGTGCAAAAATAATTCTTCTAGTAGATTATAGAGGAACAACAGTAGCAGATGATACTAAATTAAGAAAAGACATTAGGGAAGTTAATGCAGACATCAAAGTTATAAAAAACAACATAATAAAAAGAGCATTAGACATGAATGGTGAATCTGGACTTGATAGTGTATTAGAAGGACCAACAGCAATGATATCTTCAAGTGAAGATTATTTACAACCTTTAAAAGCAGTATATAAATTTACAAAAGACCACGAGAATTATAAAATAAAAGGTGGAATAATTGAAGGAGAAGTTAAGAGTGTAGAAGAAATAGTAACACTTGCAAAACTTCCATCAAGAGAAGAATTACTTGCAAAACTTGCAGGCAGCTTACTTGGAACTATTTCAAAGCTTGCTGTTGCACTTGACCAAGTAAAATCTCAAAAAGAAGCACAAGCTTAATAAAAAATAAAATTAAAAATAATAGTGAAAGCCAATTTCACAAAATAAATAAGGAGGAATTTAAAAATGGCAAAAGTTGATGAATTATTAGAATCAATCGATAGTTTAACAGTAGTTGAACTAGCAGATTTAGTTAAGAAAATTGAAGAAAAATATGGTGTATCTGCACAAGCAGTAGCAGCACCAGTAGCAGGAGCTACAGCAGGAGCTCAAGAAGAAAAGAGCAACTTCAATGTTGTATTAAAAGAAGTAGGAGCAAATAAAATCCAAGTAATAAAAGTTGTTAGAGATGCAACAGGATTAGGATTAAAAGAAGCTAAAGACTTAGTAGATGGAGCTCCAAAAACAGTAAAAGAAAATGTAGCTAAAGCAGATGCAGAAGAAATGAAGAAGAAATTTGAAGAAGCTGGAGCAACAGTTGAATTACAATAATTAAATTTAATATTCACTAAATAAGGGGCAATTCTTTAAAGATGACGCCCCTTTTATATGTTTTATAAAAGTTTTATAAAATTTAAGAAGAATAGTCAAATAAACTAAATCTTACTAAATAATGATAATTAGTATTTTTGAAAACTGACCAACTATTCTTGACTTTATAAGATATAAGTTATATTATTATTGCATATTAATTACTATGGGGGAGAAAACATGAAAATATTATTAGATGCCATGGGAGGAGATAATGCTCCAGATGCGAATATAAAAGGTGCAATTAGTGCAATTGATGATATTGAAGCAGAAGTTGTTCTAATTGGAAAAGAAGATATTATAAATACTAAAGTAATAGAATTTTATGGAAAACCATTAAAAGAAATTTCAGATAGAATATCAGTATATAATGCTACGGAAACAATAGAAATGGAGGATATACCTACACAAGCAATAAAAAATAAAAAGGACTCTTCAATGGTAGTAGGATTTAATCTATTAAAACAAGGATATGGAGATGTATTTATATCAGCAGGAAACTCTGGAGCATTACTTACGGGAGCAACACTTTTAGTAGGAAGAATAAAAGGAGTAGATAGACCAGCATTAGCAGGGATATTACCAGCATATCATGGAAGATTAGTACTAATGGACTGTGGAGCAAATACTAATTGTAAGCCAATAAACTTATTGCAATTTGCACAAATGTCTAGCATATATATGAGAAATACATTAGGAATAGAATCACCTAAAATAGGGCTATTAAATATAGGAACAGAAGAAACAAAAGGAAACGACTTGGTAAAACATTCATATCAGTTATTAAAAAAATACTCAAATGATTTAGACATAAACTTTATTGGAAATTTAGAAGGTAGAGAAGCATTTTTAGGAGATGTAGATGTAGTAATAGCAGACGGATTTACAGGCAATGTATTTTTAAAAACAGTAGAAGGACTAGGAAAATTTGTAAAAAAATCATTAACAGAAAGCTTTATGCATAGTATATGGAGTAAGATAGGAAGCTTGCCAAGTCTACCAGCAATAAAGAGATTCTCAAAAGTAATGGACTATAAAGAATATGGAGGAGCATTATTTTTAGGAGTACAAAAACCAGTAGTAAAAGCACATGGAAGTAGTGATGAAAAACTATTTAAATATACTATAAAGCAAGCAGAACAATTTGTAAATAATAAAGCTGTTGACCAATTGTCCGAAGTATATGAATCATCTGAAAACAAAGAAAAGATGCAGGAAATCAAGGAATTTATAGCAGAATTAGAAGCAAAATAAAATAAATTAAAAAAATAACTTGACTTTTTATTAGTAATGTATTATTGTATGAATATGAGTTTAGCATAAGTGAGGGGAGGTGAACCTAAGGTGAGTGCAGAAGAAATTTTTGAAAAAGTAAAGAAAATTATAGTTGAGCAATTAGGTGTAGCAGAAACATCAATTACAATGGAAGCATCTTTTATAGATGACTTAGGAGCAGATTCATTAGATATAGTTGAACTTATAATGGCATTAGAAGAAGAGTTTGATATAGAAATTCCAGATAGTGATGCTGAGAAAGTTGTAAGTGTAGGAGATGTAGTAGACTATATAAAAGATCATGTTGCTTAATTTATATAAATATTTACGCGTAAATAAAAAACAGTATGGTTTATAATCATATTGTTTTTATTTTCTCTTTTAATTATTGAAAAATGGAATAAAATGTATTAAGATATATAAGTGGAGGAAGTTATATGGAGCAAAAGATGAAAGTAGCTTTAGCAGAAGTAAATAGTATATTAGAAAATTCGGAAGAGGAAATAACTAAAAAAATACCAGATAAATTTAAAGAATATGTAAAAACAAATATGGATAAAGAATATATACCAAATGTAATACCAGGTCTTGCTATATTTGCACAACCAGTATCTTTAGAAGCTAAAGAACTTTTAAGATTGGTATATAGAGACTTTTTAGCAAATAAACAAGAAAGAGATATTTTAATAAAAAAAGAAAATGAAATATTAAAAGTAGAAAACGCAAAAGAAAATATAAATAAAGAAAAAGATAATAGAGATGATAATAAAGTACAATTAATAGAAGAAAATCAAGATAAGATAGAAGAAAAAGAGCATACAGAACTAATAAAAGTCGAGGAAAAGTGGTATCAAAAGCTATTTACATGGCTAAAAAAACTTGTAAATAAAGCAAAAATATAGTATAATAGCTAAGAAAAATTTAAATTTAGAGGAAAATAATGGATTTAGAAAAATTAGAGAAAAGTATAGGATATGAATTTAAAAATAAAGAGTTATTAAAAAGAGCTATAACACATGTATCATTTGCAAATGAAAACAATGTAAAAAGTTATGAAAAATTAGAATTTTTAGGAGATAGCATTTTAGAATTCATATCAAGTAAATATTTATATGAAAATTTTAAAGAATTATCAGAAGGTGAACTTACAAAAGTAAGAGCACAATCAGTTTGTGAAGATAGTTTATATGCAGTAGCAAAAAAACATAAATATTCAGACTATATACTAGTAGGTAAAAGTGAAAAAGCAAATGAAGGAAATAAAAAAATGGCTATAATGGCAGATTGTATAGAAGCTACAATTGCAGCCATATATTTTGACTCTGGACTAGATGAAGCAGAAAAATTTATTATTTCAAATCTAAAAGAAACAATGGAATATGCAAGTAAGCATATAGGAATGAAAGATTATAAAACAGTACTTCAAGAAAAATTACAAAAAAATGGTGAAGTACAAATAGAATATAAAATCATAAAAGAAGAAGGACCAGATCATGATAAAACATTTACAGCAGAAGTAAGTTGTAATAATAAAATATTAGCTAGAGGAGAAGGAAAAAGTAAGAAAATGGCTGAAATGCAGGCCGCAAAACAAGCATTAGAGGAGTAGTTTGTATATGAAGAAAGAATATATAATACCTATATTTGTACCAAACTTAGGATGTCCGATGGAATGTACTTTTTGCAGTCAAGAAAAAATAACAGGGAAGCAAACGAATGTTACTGCAAATGATGTAAAAAATACAATTGAATATTACTTAAAGAATTTTAAAGATGAAAATAAATATGTAGAAGTAGCATTTTTTGGAGGAAGCTTTACGGGAATTGATATAAATATACAAAAAGAACTTTTAGAAGCTGCAAATGAGTATATTAATAAAGGGCTAGTTGGAAGTATAAGAATATCAACAAGACCGGATTATATAAACAAAGATATTTTAAAAATGTTAAAGAAATACCATGTAAAAACAATAGAATTAGGAGTCCAATCATCTAATGATTACATATTAGCCAAAAGTAAAAGAGGACATACTTTTGAAGATGTTATAAAAGCCTCAAAGATGATTAGACTTAGGGGCTTTAGATTAGGACATCAGATGATGGTGGGAATGCCAGAAAGTACAGAACTTGATGAAATAAATACAGCAAAAGACCTTATAAAATTAAAGCCTAAAATGGTTAGAATATATCCAGTTTTAGTTATAAAAGGTACAGAACTTGCAAAAGAATATGTAGATGGAGAATATGTACCACTTACAATTGAACAAGCTGTAGAAAGATGTAAAGAAATAATATATTTATTTAGAAAGAAAAATATTGACGTAATAAGAGTAGGGCTTCAAAATACTGATGAAATTACAGACCCAGGAAACAAAAATAGTGAGGTTCTAGCTGGACCATATCATCCTGCTTTTAGACAATTAGTTGAAGATAGTATGTGGTATGATAGTATAGCAGAAAAAATAAAGGCTATTAATATGAAAGTAAAAGAAGTAGAAATAATAGTTAATCCAGAAGCTGTAAATAATGTAATAGGACATAAAAAAGAAAATGTACTTAGATTAAAAGAAATGTATGATGTAGATATTAAAATAAAACCAGATGAAGATATGAAGTCAGGAAAATTTGAAATTAATGTTTTAGAAACATATTAAGAGGTAAATTATGATAGATACATATATTATAAAACCAGATATATTTGAATTAGATGATATATTTGAATGTGGACAATGTTTTAGATGGAATAAAGAAGATGATGGTAGTTATACAGGCGTAATAGGCGATAGTGTTATAAATGTAGCCAAAAAAGGAAATGATGTTATATTTAAAGGAAATTGTAGTGGAGACATAAAAACAATATGTACAGACTATTTTGATTTAAATAGAGATTATACTAAGCTTCAAAATGAACTTTCTAAAATAGATAACTATTTAAAAGAAAGTATAGAATATGGAAAGGGTATAAGAATATTAAATCAAAATTTATGGGAAACAATTATATCTTTTATAATTTCTGCTAATAATAATATTCCTAGAATAAAAGGAATAATTGAAAGGCTATCTAAAACATATGGAAAAAGAATAGAGTTTAATGGAAAAAATTATTACACTTTCCCAACAGCAGATGAACTTTCAAATGTAAGTATAGAAGAATTTAGAAGCTTAGGATTAGGTTTTAGAGATGTTAGATTATATGAGACTACTAAAATGATATTAAATAAAGAAGTGGATTTAGAAAAATTAAAAGACCTTCCAACCAATTTAGCAAGAGAAGAACTTTTAAAATTATCAGGTGTAGGTCCTAAAGTAGCTGATTGTATTTTATTATTTTCTACATTAAAAAGATTTGATGTATTTCCAATAGATGTATGGGTAAGAAGAGTTATGAATGAATTGTATATAAAAAATGAAGATGAAAATAAAGTAAGTAAAAAGGAAATACAAAAGTTAGCAGATACTAAGTTTGGAAGTATGCAAGGTTTAGCACAGCAATATTTATTTTACTGGAAAAGAGAAACAGCATAAAAGATAAGATGTATGTCAAAAAAGGTTGAAAAATGTATAAATATAGCCTTTTTTGACATATT